>NZ_JAVAYC010000030.1:0-57862 GCF_042709235.1 Pseudomonas sp. LS_2
GCGGTGCGCACAGGCCGGTGTAGCTCAGTCGGTAGAGCAGCGCACTCGTAACGCGAAGGTCGCAGGTTCGATTCCTGTCTCCGGCACCAGTTCAGGTTCCAGCGAAGGCTACCAAAATCTCTGGAACCCCCGTAAAACCCGCCTTCTGGCGGGTTTTTTCGTTATGGCGTTCCGTCGGAATCCGACAGCTGCCAGCCGATCTAGGGGTAACGCTTGGGATAAAGTCGATTCGATAAAGGGGTTTACCCTTATGGCTCGTACTACTGCTCTCCTGACCGACACCGCATGCCGATCGGCTAAACCTACTGACCGCCCCACAAGCTTTTCGAGGGTGACGGTCTTTACCTCTTCGTTTACCCCAATGGCCGCAAAGGCTGGCGCTTCCGGTATGTGAAACCGGATGGGCGCGAGGGGCTGACCTCGTTTGGCAACTATCCCGTCATCGGGCTTGCAGATGCAGCCCGTCGTTAGAGAAGCCGGGATCCTCAAATGCCAAACTAAGATCGGATAGATAGTCACGACTGACCGCTTTCGACCCATAGCTGCCCTTCGAAAAAATACCCGAGCTGTGGCTGGAGGTGGGAGGTAGCCTGCTTGGATTTGATACATTGGCTCACGGACAACATCCCCCCATTCTGATGATGCCCACTTTCAAGGATTTTTAGGGAACTGCTTGTGAGCCTTAGAAATAGGATTTGGCAAATTTTCGGCCCTACAGTCTTCAACAGACCACTTTTCTATTCATACCGTGGCGGCCTGCGCTTTGGACTTTCTGAAGGCGGAAGCGCGACCGAGCAACTACGGGTAGCGCTTCGCAAGTCCAAAGTGATCTGTAAGGATATCTTTGTTGACGACCATCCTGTGGCCGCCTGCCTACGCATCTACTCCGACGACAATCGCTTCCGCCATCGGAGGAGTCTTCTCGCCCTCAAGCATGCAGGCATTCACATCCCTACCCAGCGATGGTTATGGCTCGAGGAAAGGGATAGGGATGATTGGTGTGATGAGTCAGGGCCGGATTACTGGTTGTATCTTGCCTTTGAGGCGTCTGTCAGATCGATTGAAGCTCTGCTGTCCTGTGCGCTGGCAAAAGATCTGGGCTTAGATAGCGAACCTTACTGCGACGTCTATTTATTCAACTTGGAGAAAGGTATCGTGGCTTTTCCCTATGATGACAGAGGCATGGATGTCGTTGGCCCTAACACAGTCGCCCTTCGTAATCTTTATTCTGTGCACCAGAAATACCTGCTGGATTACGACCGAGCAATCATGGAATAAACGTTTGGCCCAGTTGCGGGAGAATTTTGACTCTCCAACGTAAAGCTTCCTTGTGGAAGCGTGACAGCGCTGGCCCAAAGCTGCCCTCCACCAAGGGCAGCTTCGGGTCGATTGCGGTCAGTCGTGACCGGCAGCTTTCGACCCAAAGCAGACGTTGGTGGAGGGCAGCTTTCGGCCAGAAGCGGCCATTGGTGCAAGCCCATGTCTAGCCAGAAGTCATGAATAAAAGCCGACAATTGAAGCCACACGTTTCAGGGCAGATGCCAGCGACTGCATATCAACTGAGCCAAGTGCCAGGCGCAATGCGTGAGGTACGTGCGGTGAGGTGGAAAAGGGCTCTGCCGTAGAAACGGATATTTGCTCCTGCATGAGCGCCATCGTGATCCGGTCGGCGCGTGCCTCCTCGGTCAGCGGTAACCACAGGAAATACGAGAACGGATGACTCACGTAGTGAATGCCTTCAAGTGCTGTCGCCGCTAGTGCTTGCCGTGCCTGTGCATCCCGGCGCTTTTCCACTTCCAGCCTGGCAACCGTGCCGTCATCCAGCCACCCCGTGGTGATAGCGGTTAGGATGCCCGGCGTATTCCACGTGGTGGCACGAATCGCTCGCTCCAGGTTTGCAATCCGTTGAGCCGGCGCGGCGACGAAGCCAACACGCAGACCCGTTGCGACGCTCTTCGAGAACCCAGAGACGTACACCGTCCGCTCTGGGGCAAGCTGCGCTATAGGGGGCGGGGCGGCTTTGACCAGATAGGCGTAGGCTGCATCCTCGATAATAGTCAGGTCATGTTTTTTGGCGATGGACACCAGGAGCTCTCGCTCGGTCAGCGGCATCACCCAGCCAAGCGGGTTATGCAAGGTCGGCATCGTATAGATCGCGCGAACAGGTCTGCTTCTGCAAAGGCGTTCCAGGGCGACGAGGTCGGGGCCGTTCTCCGCTGAGGGCAGTGCGACAATCTCTAGGTGCAGGGACTCGGCAAGCACCTTGAAACCCGGATAGGTCAATGCATCCGCAGCGACGACGTCACCAGGCCGCAACAGTCCCATCAGCGTCACTGCAAGGCCATGCTGAGCGCCATTCACTAGCAGGACGCGGGACGGCTCGATGACGAGACCTCGCGCCTGTAGGTGCCGCGCTACTGCTGCGCGCTCATGCAGCCGGCCACCGTGGGGCTGATAGCGCAGGAGAGATTCGAGATCGCCTGACAGAGCGAGTTGCCGGAGCGCCGTGCGCAGCAATTCCGCTTGGCCGGGAAGCGAGGGGTAGTTGAAGTTGAGGTCGATCAGCCCAGCGGCGACATCCTGCTGGTCGATGCCATGGCCCTGGGGGAGGGATGTCTCGCGAACGAAGGTGCCGCGCCCTGTTTCTCCACTCACAAGCCCCATCTGCTCAAGCTCGGCGTAGACACGACTGGCGGTTACCAGCGCGACCCCGTGCTGCTTCGCAAGCTCTCGGTGGGTTGGCAGACGCGTGCCAGGAGTGAGCCTGCCGGTGCGTATATCAGCGGCAAGCGTATCGACGAGAGCTTTGTAGCGCGACCGAGGCATGGAAAGCGTATCCAGTACAATTTTTTGATTGTATTGCTGATCGAATCGTACGCTTCTTTCGTCCCAACAACGAGGTACGAGCCGTGCGTGATACCGCAAACTTATCCGGTCAGGTCAGAGGTAGGAGCGCTAGCGGCTGGCTCAATGGACTGATTGGCGTGCTGATTTTCAGTGGCTCGCTTCCAGCTACCCGAGTCGCCGTCATGGCGTTCGATCCGGTATTCCTGACAGTTGCGCGCGCGACCATTGCTGGCCTGCTGGGCGCGGTGCTCCTCGTGCTGTTTCAGGAGAAGCGCCCGACCCGCCAACTGATTATTCCACTGGCCGTCGTTGCACTGGGTGTAGTTGTTGGATTCCCACTGCTGACGGCAATGGCATTGCAGTATGTAACCTCAGCGCACTCCATTGTCTTCATTGGCTTACTGCCTCTTGCCACTGCGGCGTTTGGCGTACTGCGTGGCGGTGAGCGTCCGCGATTGGCCTTTTGGATATTTTCCATCCTGGGGAGCCTGCTGGTCGTCGGCTTTGCTTTTTCTCAGGGGCTGACTGCCTCACCCGAAGGCGATGTCCTGATGTTGCTTGCGATACTGGCTTGCGGGCTGGGATATGCTGAAGGCGCCAAACTGTCGAAGGTACTGGGCGGATGGCAGGTGATTTCCTGGGCGCTGGTTCTTTCGCTGCCAGCAATGGCCGCACTGGCGTTCTACAAGATGCCGGTAAGTTTCACAGGCATCTCGGTACCCGCTTGGATAAGCCTCGGGTACGTGTCCTTGTTCAGCATGCTGATCGGCTTCGTGTTCTGGTATCGCGGCTTGGCTCAGGGCGGGATTGCCGCGGTTGGTCAGTTGCAACTGCTGCAACCATTCTTCGGCCTTGCGCTAGCGGCGACCTTGCTGCACGAAAGCGTGAGCATCACGATGCTCGGTGTGACAGTCGCTGTCATTCTTTGCGTCGCTGGCGCGAAAAGGTTTTCTAAGTAGCGACTGCCGATGTGCTGTAGCGGTTGAATTTGGCCGTTAGCAGCCTTTCGCGAATGACCGCTAGGGGGCGTTTTTTGTCGTCCAACCAAACCAAGGCCTGCAGCGATGCAGGCCTTGTTTATTTGCCATGATCGTGCGCCTTCCCATCTTTATGCACATGAGTGTTGGCAGCAGAGCCTGTGGGGTGCTCCGAATGCCCCCCTGCGGACTTGTCATCCCCGTGATGCTCCGCTACCGACGCAGGCTCCGCATGTGAGCTGCCACCGCCATGTTGGTGACCACCACTGGAAGCCACCATCATCCGGTATTGCTCAGCATCAAGTTGCGGCAGCTGGTCCAGGAACGCGACGATGCCCCAGATGGACGGGTCATCCATGCTCTTGCCCCAAGCAGGCATACCTGTGGCTTTGATCCCGTGCTTGATGATCCAGAACGCCGCCGCAGGGTCGCCACTTGCGCCGGTATCGGTGAGGTTTGGTGGGGAGGGGTATAGGGCTTGGCTGAGTTCTGTTTTCTGCACCCCAGGGGCGAGGTGGCAAGCGATACACATGGCGTTGTAGTTGCCTGCCCCTGCTTGGATAAGAGCAGGATCCTCAAGGTTTGGCACTTCAATGCCGCGGGCCCGGACTTCGATCGAACGATCCCGCGCCATGGCCAGGAACGCGTGCACTGCGGGAAAGTGCGGGTCATCCGCGGCTACGTTCACAACACCGAAGTAAGCGGCCCCAAGCACCGCCGCACTACCAACCGCGCCCGCCGTCACCAGCGTTGTAATTGTTCTTTTCATGGTGAGTTCTCAAAACCACATTCGAATACCGGCGACAAAGCGAGCCTCGTCCACATCCCCGCCTTCATCGCGGATGAAATCGGCGGTTCTGCCGTACGAGCGGCTCCAAGTGACACCTATATAAGGTGCGAACTGTCGAACAACTTCGTACCGTAGCCGCAGCCCGACTTCCGTGTTCGCCAGGCCAGAGCCGACGCCGCGCTCCGGATCGTTCTTGCCATAGAAATTGGCCTCGGCGGTTGGTTGAAGAATCAAACGATTGGTCAACAGGATGTCGTACTCACCCTCCAGTCGGGCGGCGGTCTGACCGTTCTCGCCGATAAACGCCGTGGCTTGCGCTTCGAAGTCATAAAGAGCCATGCCCTGAATCCCGAACGCGGCCCAGGTCTGGGGATCTTCCGGTTTGAAGTCCTGCCGGACGCCGGCGACTACATCCCACCAAGGGCTAACGGCGCGGCCGTAGAGGAGCTGTAGCTCAGCATCTTCGGTCACCCCATTGGTACGTTCACCTTCCGAGCGGATCCAGAGCCTATCGATGTCGCCGCCCACCCAACCGGATGCCTCCCAGGCAAGGGTGCTGCCTTCTTCGGCGTCCTGGTATTCCAGCTGGTCCAGCAAGAAAAAGCTGTTGAGGCCGCTGTCATCCATCTTGTGCCCTTCAAGCGGGGGGAAAGCCGCCTGGCGGTCAGCGTCAGTCAGCACCGGGATTGGCGTGCGGCTGGTCGTGGTCGGCGAATCAGTTTTGCCGTGTCCCATCGCGGAATGATCCATCGCACCGTGGTCCATCGCACCGTGGTCCATCGCAGCATGATCCGTGCCTTTCATGCTGCCATGGTCCATCTTGCTGTGGTCCATCGGGGCGGATTTGGCTTTGGGCTGGCCGTGGCCCATTGCCGAGTGATCCATCCCGGAATGGTCCATTTCACCGGCAAAGCTGGGCGCAACGCCCAGCGCGCCTAGCGAAACGGCCAATACCAGCAACGATGGTCGTGCAACGCTACTGGCCATTTTTCCCTGCCTTAGCTTTGTCGCTGCCATGCGATTCCATCATCTTGCCGTGGTCCATGCCTTCCATGGCGCCGTGGTCCATGCCTTTCATGGACCCGTGATCCATGCCTTCATGGTTCATGCCCTGGGCTTGCTGGCGCTTGGAGCCGTCCGATCGGGTTGCGTCGGACGGCTTTTGAGCGTGCTGATCGTGGTTGTCACTGGACCAGGAAGACGGGGCGTGCACCGCGAGCAGGGCAGCCACTGCGGCAGACAAGAAAAAGGCGCTTCGTTTCATTGGTTTGCTCATCGCGTATCTCCAGTTCATTCGTCCACGCGGACTTCTCGGAACATGCCCATTTCCATGTGGTACATGAGGTGGCAGTGGTAGGCCCAACGCCCGAGCGCATCTGCGGTGACCCGATAGCTACGTTTCGAGCCAGGCGGCATATCGATCGTGTGTTTGCGGACCATGAAGTTGCCGTTCTCATCCTCCAGGTCACTCCACATGCCATGCAGGTGGATGGGGTGAGTCATCATGGTGTCGTTGACCAAGGTGATGCGCAGACGCTCGCCGTACGTGAGCCGCAGCGGTTCAGCGTCAGAGAACTTGATGCCATCGAAGGACCAGGCGAACTTTTCCATATGGCCGGTGAGGTGCAGTTCGATGGTCCGGCCAGGTTCACGGCCGTCAGGATCGCTAAAGGTGCTGTGCAGATCCGAATACGTGAGAACCCGACGCCCGTTGTCGCGAAGCCCGATCCCCGGATCGTCCAGCTTTGGCGTCGGGGTCATGGTCTGCATATCGACCAGAGGATTGTTTGTTTCGGAGGCGGGATGGCTCTGCATGGCACCGCGGGCGGCCATGTTGGCGTGGTCCATGCCCGCCATCTGGCTGTGGTCCATATCGGCCATGTGGCCGTGGTCCATGCCGCCCATGCTGCCATGGTCCATCCCCATGTCGTCCATGGCGATGAGAGGCCGTGGGTCTACCGTCGGCACCGGGGCCTGCAGGCCCTCACGGATAGCCAAGGTCCCTCTTGAATAGCCGGTGCGATCCATCGACTGAGCAAAGAGGGTGTAGGCCTGCTCGTCTTCAGGCTCGACAATGACATCGTAGGTTTCGGCAACGGCAATCCGGAATTCATCGATCGACACAGGTTTGACGTACTGACCGTCGGCTGCGACAACCGTCATTTTCAGGCCGGGAATCCGCACGTCGAAGTAGGTCATGGCCGAGCCATTGATAAAGCGAAGACGAATTTTCTCGCCTGGCTTGAAGATCCCCGTCCAATTCCCGTTCGGCGCCTGGCCGTTCATGAGGTAGGTGTAGGTGTACCCGCTCACGTCAGCGAGATCGGTGGGGCTCATCTTCATCTCGGCCCACATCTTCCGATCGGCCATCGCGGCAGACCAGCCTTTCTCGCTCACATCGTCGACGAAGTCGCCAAGGGTGCGCTTGTGGAAGTTGTAGTAGTCCGATTGCTTCTTGAGCTTGGACATAACCCGCGCGGGGTCTTCGTCCGTCCAGTCACTCAGCATGACGACATAGTCGCGGTCGTAGGTGAACGGCTCTGGGTCCTTGGCATCGATCACCAGTGCGCCGTAGACACCGACCTGCTCTTGGAAGCCCGAGTGGCTGTGGTACCAGTAGGTGCCGTTCTGGTGGACCTTGAACTTGTACTCATACATGCCATCGGGGGCTATGCCATGGAAGCTTAGGCCCGGCACGCCATCCATGTTCGCCGGCAGAATGATGCCGTGCCAGTGGATGGAGGTGTCCTGCTTCAAGCGATTGCGTACCCGGAGGGTGACTGTGTCGCCTTCCCGCCAACGCAGTATCGGCCCTGGTAGCGAACCGTTGATGGCCATGGCGGTACGAGCTGCGCCGGTAATGTTCACCGGCAGCTCCCCGATGTACAGGTCAAAGTCAGTGCCGGTCAGTACGTTGGGCTGGCCGGGGCTGGTTACAGCCCAGACCGGCGCGCGCCACATACCCAGCCCACCCAGTAATCCGGTAGCAGCCAGGCCTTTGACGAATGAACGTCTCGTGGTTTTGCTTTGCATGCGTTGCGTCCAGTCAGGTAGATCGCTGATATCCAGGCTGCGGGTCGCGCAACCACCTGGTTCAATTGAGCTTCCCCCAAGCCTCGTAGGCATTTGCCAAAGCACAATCGGGGAGACATGCCCCTAAAGCTGACATAGTTCAGATTCCGGGGTGATTACATTTCTGTAAGCTCACCTCGGCAGCCCTCGTGTGCTGATCGTGGCAAGGGCTACCTGATGGATGTCTTGAGCAATGCGCTCCCGATCATGGCGCGTACATGCCATGGCTGGATGGGGAGAGGCACTGAGGAGGGGCGCCGGACCGTGAACGAGCGCTCCCGATCCGGTCACTGGAGAGGCAAGATGCGCGGCGTGTGGCTGGAAGGGCGACCTGGCTGAGCTTGTCGAGGGCCGCGGCGACGAACGATTCCAGTTAGTTCGCTCAGCAGAGCTCCCCGATCCGATCCAGTGCGTGCTTGAGCTGCGCAGGGCTGAGGGCGCTGTGGTCGAGGGCAAAGAATGCGGCGAAGCGCTTGCGGATGTGGCTCACGGTCGCATCGAAGGCCGCCTGCACTTGCTCATCGCTTCCTTGAACATCGGAAGGGTCGGCAAGTCCCCAGTGGCTCTTTATTGAAGGCCCGAAGTACACCGGGCACGGCTCACCGCCGGCCTTGTCGCACACGGTAATCACGATGTCCGGTGGGTTGTCCCGGAAGCTTTCCGAGCCTTTGCTGTATAGCGCGCGAGTATCCACTCCAAGGCTATTCAGCGTGCTGACGGCGCGTGCGTTCAAGCGTCCACTGGGGAAGCTGCCGGAGCTCACAGCGGTCATGCCTTGGGGAGCATCGTGGTTGAACAGGCCTTCGCAGAGCACGCTGCGGCAACTGTTGGCGGTGCACATGAACAGCACTTTCATGGGGGGCTCCTAGGCGGGGAAGGTCAGCCGCAAGGCCAAGGCGGCCAGGGTCACGAGCAGGATAGGGAGGGTGAGGAGGGTGCCCACCTTGAAGTAGTACCCCCAGGTGATGCGGATGTTCTTCTGCGCAAGTACATGCAGCCACAGCAAAGTGGCAAGGCTGCCGATGGGCGTGAACTTTGGGCCCAGGTCGCAGCCGATCACGTTGGCGTAGACCATTGCGTCATGGATCAAGCCTGTAGCATCGCTGCCTTGGATCGAGAGGGCGCCGATCAGCACGCTGGGCATGTTGTTCATTACCGAAGACAACAAGGCTGCCGAGATTCCCGTGCCAAAAGTGGCTGCCCAAAGCCCATGCCCGGCGAAATAACTGAACAGTATGGAAAGGGCATCGGTGAGCCCGGCGTTACGCAAACCGTAGATGACCAGGTACATCCCCAGCGAGAACACCACCACCTGCCAGGGAGCATGCTTGATCACCTTGCGTGTGGAGATGACGCGACCTCTACCTGCGATGATCAGGAGGATGACGGCACACAGGGTCGCGATGACGCTAACGGGAATTCCCAACGGCTCCAGCGCAAAAAGGCCGGCCAGCAACAGGACAAGTACCCACCAGCCCGCCACGAATGTGGCCCGGTCACGAATGGCCCGCTCGGGGGCGGTCAGTTGTTTGGGGTCGTACTGGGCGGGAATGTCCTTGTGGTAGAACAGCCAGAGCATCAGCAGCGTGGCGGCCACGCTGACCAGGTTCACTGGCCACATGACAGAGGCGTACTCGCCGAAGCCCACGTCGAAGAAGTCGGCAGAGACGATGTTCACCAGGTTTGAGACGACCATGGGCAGGCTTGCAGTGTCTGCGATGAATCCCGCCGCCATGACAAAGGCGAGGGTGGAAGCAGGGCTGAAGCGCAGGGCGGTGAGCATTGCGATAACGATGGGCGTGAGGATCAGTGCCGCGCCATCGTTGGCGAACAATGCCGATACCGCAGCGCCCAACAGCACCATCAGGGCGAACAGGCGTCCACCTTTTCCACGGCCCCAGCGCGCCATATGCAAGGCTGCCCATTCAAAGAAGCCGGCCTCATCGAGCAGAAGGCTGATGATGATGACCGCGATGAAGGTGGCCGTGGCATTCCACACGATGTGCCATACGGTTGGAACATCACCCAGGCTGACCACGCCGGTAAGTAGGGCCAGGATTGCGCCCGCGGCGGCACTCCAGCCAACGCCAAGGCCCTTGGGTTGCCAGATGACCAGTGTGAGTGTGAGAACGAAGATCAGGCCAGCGGTGAGCATCTGTGTTCCTCAGCAGCACGAAACCTGGCGGACGGGGCGGCCTTCCATTGAAGCAAGGCGTCCCCGACCGTCATCAGCCCAGGCCTGGTGCGCCTCGAGCGTTACCTGCAGGACACCGCGGATCCACTCGGGAAGCGCGGGATGAAGACGGTAGTAGATCCACTGGCCCTGGCGGCGATCCTCCAACAGCCCGCAGGCCCGTAGCTGGGCCAGGTGTCGAGACACTTTCGGCTGATTGTCATCCAGCGCCCAGATGAGTTCGCACACGCAAAGCTCTCCTTCGGCGAACAGCATCAGCATGATCCGTGCGCGGGTTTCATCGCCGAGGCACTTGAAGACAGCGGGAGGAGAGAGGGGCATGGCACGCCTATTGAATATGGAAATTCGAATATTCGGATTTACGCATATAAAGCCCGCGCTGTAAACACGCGAGGGGATTTCCGTCCTGCCCCAACCGTTAGGGAACTTGGGCAGGAAGATGTTGCAAAAGTGGATTAGGCTGGTTAGCGATCATGGCTCAACCAGGCAGGAGGCTCGTCATGCGGCTCGCTGATTTCATCGAAACTAACCTCGAGCCGATCCTGCAAACGTGGGAAAACTTTGCCCGGCATGTAGAAACGCCTCTGCCGAGCCAAGATGCCCAAGGTTTGCGCAATCATGCCGAGCATATCCTCCACGCCGTTGCCGCTGATATCCGAACCCCTCAAACCGAAAGGGAACAGATCAGGAAATCCAAAGGCCTGGCTGCGGCAAGCCCCGATGAAACCGCAGCTCAGACTCATGCGGTATTGCGGCTGATCGATGGGTTCACCATGGATCAAATGGTCTCCGAATACAGGGCGCTGAGGTCCAGCGTGCTGAGGCTGTGGTTAGCCTCCCCGGAAATTGACCTGCTGCACCAGGTGGACGACATGGTGCGATTCAACGAGGCCATTGACCAAGCGCTCGTGGAGTCGATCGCGTCCTATGGGCGCGCTGTCGAGTTGACCAGAAAAATGGTGCTGGGCGTGCTTGGCCACGACTTGAGAGCCCCCCTGAGCGCCATTTTGATGGGCTCTGACCTCCTTGCCAACAGCCGCAAGCTGGAGGGAAGGGAAAGGGATATTGCTGTTCAAATTGGAGTCAGCGCGCGGCGAGGCACCCGGATGGTCAATGACCTGGTGGACTTGGCCCGCTTCAACCTTGGAATCGGTATTCCAGTCGTGCGGGTTTCTGCCGATCTAAGCCGAATTTGCAGAAACGTCATTGGCGAAATCAGCGTCGGTCAACCCGAAGCAAGCATTGAGTTCATCAATACGCGACCCGTTCACGGCCAGTTCGATCCGGATCGTATGGCTCAGGTGTTCGCCAACCTCATCGGCAATGCGGTGCGGTATGGAGATATAAAGCGCCCTGTCCAGGTGACACTGGAAGAAGAGGGCGCTTTTGTTCGCTTCGAAGTGAGAAACCTGGGCACACCCATTCCCCCCGCCGCGATGCCCTATTTGTTCAACCCCGAGGGCCGCTACTCCAGCTATTCAGGAAATGAGGCTCCACCGCAAGGGCTGGGCTTGGGCCTGTTTATCGCCGCACAAGTCGTGTCTGGCCACGAGGGCAAAATCAGCGTGGAATCGACGGTCGAAGAGGGAACGTGCTTCAGGGTTGATATCCCTCATCGCCCCCGGTCAGTCGAATAGGATTGGGCAGGCATGCAGCGCATGAATAGCTAAATCGATAGGTCATCGTCCTGGATGTCTTCTTCTACCTCGGCGGCATCCGTGGCATCGGCGTCATTCAAGGGCGGCGAAGCAGGCTTTTCGGGGTCGTTGATGAAGGGGACGTCGCTTGGCCCCTTCTCTTCGGTGCCTTCTGTTTTGGGCTGCATTTCATGATCTCCAGGTTAGTGAGGCAGTGCGAGACGCTACGTCTCTTCAGCAGCGCCTGAGAACTTTCCGACATCAATAGGCGGAGGGACAAACTCAGGGCCATCGCCGGCCAGCCGCCACCTCACGTTGGTAATCCCGTAACGCTCGGCCATAGGGCGACTGACCAGTTTGATTTTGTGCTGGCCGAACCTCGGGATAATCCCGACGCCAGCGTCGCAACTGGCCCAGTGCCAGGCCACTGCGTTGTCCATTTTTTCCAGGCGGATGATGAATGTCCGGGGCTCTGCGTGAAGCTCATACTCGACCACATACAAACGAAGTGCTGGCACAAGAGTTCTCCTTAGCTCATGCGCTATGGAGCCAAGCGCCGCAGAGAAATTCCATCGAAAAGCCAGGCGGCACGCATTTGGCCAAAAGCGACTACTTTTGCACGGCGCAAGCGTGACTGCGCCCGCTTGTCGCAAGGGTGGGAGGATGAGCGGTAGCTCGCAGAACCGCTCATCTGCTGGGATGGAATCAAACCGAATCCCTCGGGCGGGATTGACTCGGTGCTTGTAAGTGTTCTCAACGAACGGCGAGCCCATCATGAACAGGAATCTATTGGCCACAGCGCTGCTAGGCGCCATTGTTGCGCTGCTCAGTGGCTGTTTTGACCGCGATGACGATCATCCCGCGAAGGATGCCGACCCCAGCAAAGCATCGCTGCAGATGCAGCAACCCAAGCCGCCTGAGACCCACTCATCCCCTGGCACCGAACCGCGGGATCAATGAGCGAGGTAACGGCCATGCTGGCAGTGATTGCAGCAACCTATCGCAACGGCGCAGGGGCCGAGCTGTCGCTACAGCCGAGCCAACCCGGCTACGCGCAGGTCGAGCCCATCGCCGCCGTGGCCCTGACCGTCCCGCGTCGGAGCTGATGTCGCCATGGCGCGGCCTAGCACGTTTGGCATCGAGGAAGAAAATCTGCTGGTCGACCTGGAGACCGGCCGGGTCATCGTCGCGCCTTCACTGGCGGTAACCCGCTGTTGTCGCGATGCATTGGGGCCTTGGTTCGCCGAGGAAATGTTCCTCAGCCAGGTCGAGATTGTTTCCCCGGTATTTGACACGTTGCACCAGGCTGGCGGCTTCTTCACCGAGCAGCGCCATTGCTTGAGCCAGGCGCTGGCCGAAGAGGGCGTGGGCCTGTACTGCGCGGCTAGCCACCCCAGCGCCCAGTGGTTGCGCCAGCGCCCGCGTGACTCTTCGCATTTCCGCCAGTTGTTCAGCGACTACCGGATGGTGGCCCAGCGCAGCCTCTTGAACGGCTTGCACGTGCATGTCGGGGTGCCGAATGGCGTTGATCGCATGCAGGTAATCAACCGTGTGCTGTACTGGCTGCCCTTGCTTTTGACGCTCTCCACCTCATCTGCGTACTGGGGCGGGCAGGATACCGGGTACATGAGCTACCGACGTGTGGTATGCGCAGAGTGGCCGCATATGGGGTTGCCGGAGTCTTTGCCGGACTGGAACGCTTACGAGCGCTACCGGGCGCTGCTGCAACGTACAGGCAGCTTGGCCGAGAATGGCGACTTCTGGTGGGCGATCCGGCCATCGCGACGCTTTCCGACGGTCGAGTTGCGTATCTGCGATGGCTGCCCGCGCCTGGACGATGCCCTGGCGGTTGCCGGTCTGTTTCGTCATCTCGTGGAACGTGCATTGAATCGTAGCCATGGCCTTGCGGGCCCCGAGATGCGTTGGGTTACCCAGGAGAATTACTGGCGTGCCCTGCGTCATGGTCGCCATGCCACCTTTATCGGCATCCACGAACAACAGCCCGTTAGCGCTGAAGCCTGGCTGGCGCAGTTGCAGATGCAATGCCCGGCCGACACCGCTGATGCCGAGCGCGCCTTTACGCGGGCCCGGCGCATTTTGCGCGATGGCACCAGTGCCGACCGCCAGCGTGCAGCCTATGCGCAGGCCCGAGAAGACGGCCTCGATGACCGCCACGCGATGCGCAGCGTGGTGGAGCAAGTCATTGCCGAGCACCTGTCGGGGGGCGGATCAGCTTGAACAAACCCATCGCAGCTCGCACCTGATGAAGACCCAGGCTGCGCTGGCGCTCAGGTGTCGTGATTCGGTGCGAGGGGCGTGTCATCCGTCGGATTGCTCTTCGGGTGGCACCTGGCCTTCCGGCCAGTCGGGCGCTTCCTGTTCGGGTTCGGGCTTGGGTACCTTTTCGCCGGGGTCATGCGGAATTTCATCGACATAAGGGTCTGGATGGTTGGGGTCGATCATGGCCTGCCTCCTCGTCGAGGGCGGTAGCTTTCGCCCTGGTCTGTGTTCAGTTGTGACTGGGCAGCCCCTCATCGCGCTGCAAAGATTCCTGCGTTTTCGGACCAGTAGCCTGAAGGACCGCAGCGCCAACATTTAGCGGTTGAACAACAGCGGTGCAGTGTCAGGGGAAGTGCAGCGGGCTGCCCGCCGACAGGGGAGAGAAAACCGGAACTTTGCCTGCGCTACGGGCCTCCACCGCATGCCAGGGTGCAAATGGAGGTAAGCCATGAACAGCGACCATGATTTCGACGACCATCAACCCGAGCCCTCGATGCAACCGGATGACGACGAGCCGGAGGTGCAACCGGACGACCCGGATATCGAAGGCCTGCCGGGTGAAACCGGCAACCCGGCCTGAAGGAGGGCTGGCCATGAAATTCGATCGTTTTGCCCAATGGCTGGCCAATCGCACTGGACGCCCGGTGACCTTCGTCATCGCGGTGATGCTGATCATCGCCTGGGGCGTCAGCGGGCCGCTTTTCCACTTCAACGATACCTGGCAACTGGTGATCAACACCTCGACCACGATCATCACCTTCTTGATGGTGTTCCTGATCCAGAACACCCAGAACCGCGACAACGATGTACTGCACATCAAGATCGACGAACTGCTGCGCACCACCAAGCGGGCGCACAAGGCGCTGCTCGACCTCGAGGACTTGGGGCCGGCCGAGCTGCATGCGCTACGCAAGCAATATCAGCAGATGGGCGAGCACGACCCGGCGACACCGGGCAGCGACGCCACGGAAAAAAAACCGCCTGACTGACCCTGGAGGACGGCATGGCCAGACACATCATCCACTACACCGGCCCGATCAACTCCGCGACCTGCGGCAACCTCATCAATACCTGCTCCAAGGCGCTGCAGCAGGGGGCCGAAGTGTTGCAACTGAACATCGCCACCATGGGTGGCGAATGCAGCTACGGTTTCACCCTGTACAACTTCCTTCGCGCCTTGCCGGTACCGGTCCATACCCATAACTTGGGCACGGTCGAATCGATGGGCAACATCCTGTTTCTGGCTGGTGTCCACCGCACGGCCTGTGCCTGCAGCAAGTTCCTGTTCCATCCCTTCCACTGGACTCTGCACGGTTCGGTCGACCATGCGCGGATGGCCGAATACGCCATGAGCCTGGACTACGATCTACGCCTGTATGCGCAGATCGTCGCCGAGCGGACCGAAGGCTCAAGCGACGTGCTCGACGTGCCACGCTATCTGATGGCCTATCCGCGCATCCTGGGGCCGGAGGAAGCATTGGCCAGCGGGATGATCCATGCCATCGACGAACTGCCCATCACCGCTGATGCCGTGCAATGGAGCGTGCATGCATGAAGGGTGCGGCCAGGGGTTCAGACGCGGCTTGGGCACGCTCACGGATCGAGCGTTCAGCCGCAGCCGGCCCCTGCCGAGGGTACAGAGAAAAGATCCAGTGAAGGGACTTCAGGAAAAAAGCCAGGGCAGGGGATGCCCTGGCGCTGTGTAACTACTCGTTAGCGGTTTTGGCTACCACGACCGCCGCCATGACTGGACTTGCCGCCTTTGCGGCCAGCCTCCGATGCGCGCTCACGATCGTTGCCAGTGTTGCCCCCAGAACTCTGGCCGCCTTTGCGACCGGCCTCCGACGCCTTCTCGCGGTCATTGGCAAAATTGCCTGGGTTGTTTTGTGCACTACCACCTTGGTTGCCACGATTGGTCTGGTTGTTAGCCATGATCTTCCACCTCATGTCGCTACACAGGAAAGTCTGTGTTCAATTAGGACGTCCCGTATCAGGCGTTCGCTCAATGGCTTTGCGCTGGGGCCGACGGGGTGCGCGAAAGAAGCGGTGCAAGCGTCTGTGGTGCCCACAAGCTTTGTTCGCGAACGTTTGGGGAGGGTTTGGTTTGTATCGGGTGGATTGGCGCAAGGAAGGAGGGATGGCCGTCGGCTCGCAAGAACACGCCGTCCACCCCCGGCTACGAAAACCGTAGCTCTAGTGGTTTCTGCTTCGGGAACGAGTCATCGTCAAACCCAGCAGGATCCCGAGCGCCGCCGCGCCGAGTAGCAGCGGCATTTTGTTTTTCGGGTGCCTCCAGCCACCGTCGATCCCCCTCCTGCCACGCGGAGGCTGGAAAAGGTTGCCTGACGATGCTTCGGCGCTGGGGCTGCGATCAATGCCGCGACGCGTCAGCCACCCCGACAACAGAGGCAGCCCCGGTACCAGGTAGCTGGCCAGATGCGCGAGGCGAGCGGTAGCGCCGACGGTGGTGTGAGCTTGAGGTGAGATCGCGCAGGCCACCATGGCCTTGGCCACCCGCTCGGGGTCATATACAGGGCCTGGCGGTTTCAGCGCATGTCCCGTGTAGTTGCCGCCGTCTCGAAAGCCCGGTGTGTCCATGACGGCAGGATAGATATCGCACACATGGATGTCGGGAAACTCCGTCAACTCACCGCGCAACGCGTCAGTCAGCCCACGCAAGCCGAACTTGCTCGCCGAATACGCGGCTGCATAGGGTTGGGCCACCCAACTGCCCAGTGACAGCGTGTTGATCAGTATGCCGCTACCTTGCGCCTTGAAGAGTGGAATCGCTGCATGGGCGCCACGCAGGTAACCGATCAGGTCGGTCTGAATGACTTGCTCATGGGCTTCCAGGGGCGTTTTTTCGAAATTGCCGACCGCGCCCACGCCGGCGTTGTTGACCCAGATGTCTATCCGTCCATGGCCAAAATCTGCGGCCTTTGCCGCCAGCGCTTGAACCTGGTCGCTGTGGGTAACGTCGGTCGTAATCGCTATGGCGTCGGTACCGCAATCGGTGCATTCATCCAGGACGTCGAACAGCGCTTCCTCATCGCGTGCCGCCAGCACCAGGCGTGCACCTTTGCAGGCAAATGCATGGGCGGCTGCTCGGCCTATGCCGCTGGAAGCCCCCGTGATCACCACGACTTTGTCGCGCAGCGGCCCCTTGATCGGATAGCCGCCCTCGTGGGCCTCTCGTCCTGTGGCAGGCGTGCTGGGGTCAAGAGCAGCAATGGGTTCGCTGGCCTCGATCCGCGAGATCTCCAGAGCGGTGCCATCCACCAGGGTTAGCATCAACCCTTCAACCGTGCCTGCCTCGCGGTTTGGAAACACGGGTTCACCTTCGGCATCCAGGCTGTCGTAGATGAAGCGTGTGCCTTCCAACCACCCCACGGCGGTCAGAAGCTCAGGGCCGAGGTAATACTTTCCGTCTTGAAAGAAGCCTGGAAACTGATGTGCCCGCTCCACGTTTTCCACGCGATAGCGTTCGCCTGATTTCATGCCTGTCGCTTGATCGATCATGTTGCAAACCCCTTTTGGCTGGACGGCGAAACGTCAGCCTTTGCTGTGCTCGTCAGAAGTAGGTCCGGTGCCTCGCTTGATGCCTCGCGGGCCAGCAACGCCCCAGATACCCAGGCCAACAAGCGGTAGCGCCACTATCAAGAGGGCCCAGGCCGCTTTGACTGCATCCGTCTTGTCGCTGCGGAACACGCTGACGATGGCCCACAAATCGATGAGCAGAAGAATTGCCGCGACGGCAATCCAGAAGTAGCTGGCGAGACCGTTCATGATCTTGGCTCCTCTACACATGGCCCGGGCCGAGGGTGCCCGCGGCAGCGCCTGGCACAAGGATGACCTTGCGGCAGTTGTCCTGCTTCTGATCGAACATCTTGTAACCCATGGCTGCCTCTTCGAGTGCCAGCCGGTGGGTGACGATCAGTTCCGGTTGCAGGCGTCCCGCTTCGATGTGCTCCAGTAGTTCGGGCAGGAATTTCTGCACGTGGGTCTGGCCCATCTTGAAGGTGAGGCCCTTGTCGAAGGCATCGCCGAACATGAAGGCGTGGATGAAACCGGCGTACACACCTGGCACGCTGACGACCCCGCCACGACGAACCGCAGCGATACTCTGGCGCAGCGCCTTGCCACTGCTGCCTTCGATCTTCAGCGCTGTCATCACTGTTTCGGCCGTGCTGCCTTTGGCCTCGAAGCCGACTGCGTCGATCACCGCATCGACGCCGCGCATGCCTGGCGTCTGACGGATGATGCTGTCCGCAGGATCATCGTCCTGCTCGAAGTTGATGGCGATGACGCCGTAAGCCTCTTGTGCGTAGGCCAGGCGGTAATCGTTGTCATCGACCATGAAGATGGTCTGGGCGCCGAGCATTCGCGCACAGGCGGCGCTCAGCAAGCCCACTGGCCCGGCGCCATAGATCGCCACCGATGAACCCTGGCCGATCTCGGCATTGGTGACCGCCTGCCAAGCGGTCGGCAGAATGTCCGAGAGAAACAGCACCTTGTCATCGGCCAGGGCGGTGGGCACTTTGAATGGGCCGACGTTACCCTTGGGCACCCTGACATAGTCAGCTTGCCCGCCAGGGATACCGCCGTAGAGATGGCTGTATCCGAACAAGGCGGCGCCCGGCGGAATGCTTTTTTTATTGATGATTGCGCCCCGCCCCGTGTTGGTGGTTTCGCAAGCGGCAAACAGGTCGTGCTGGCAGAAGAAGCAGCTGCCGCAGGCGATCACGAATGGAATCACCACGCGGTCGCCGACCTGAAGGTTCGTGACGGCGCTGCCAGTGTCCTCGACGATGCCCATGAACTCATGGCCGAAGATGTCGCCAGCTTCGGTTTCCGGAATTTTGCCTCGATAGAGATGAAGGTCCGAGCCGCAGATGGCTGTGGCGGTCACCCTGAGGATGATGTCATCTGCTTGCTCGATGATGGGGTCAGGGACGTTATCTACCCTGACGTCATGTGCTCCGTGGTAGGTCAATGCTCTCATGAGTATCAGCTCCTGCAGCCGAATATTTCCGTGATAGGTATGCAGGGGAAGCCATGGCAGTCAGCAAAGTTCAGATCAATAAGTCCGACGGTATCGGATACGGGTCCTGCTGCTGCCAGACCCTGGCTGAATACGCTCTCTTGGGCCTTGCCGTGCTGGCGCGCCTGGCACCATTCGTCGATCCATCCGACCGAAGTAGCCACTGGGGTTCTCTGAACAGATACCCATCACTGGAAGCGAGGTACTGATCATGGCAACTCCAACGGATAACCTGCTCGACTGGCTGCGGGATGCGCATGCCATGGAGCAGCAGGCAGAAAGCATGCTCAAAGGCCAGGCAGAGCGCCTGGAGCACTACCCTGAGCTCAAGGGCCGCATCGTCAGGCACATCGAAGAGACCCATGGCCAGCAGCGCCTGCTGGTGGAGTGCATCGAGCGTCTGGGCGGCAGCACATCGACCTTCAAGGACCTGGCCGGCAAGCTCATGGCATTCGGGCAGGCAGTGGGCGGGATGACCATGAGCGACGAGGTGGTCAAGGGCGCCATGGCGGGGTACGTGTTCGAGAACATGGAAATCGCTTCCTACACCGTGCTCATCGAAGCGGCCGAGGCGGTCGGAGACAGTGCCACCGCGCAGGCTTGTCGCTCGATTCTCAAGGAAGAAGTGGCGATGGCCGAATGGCTCAAGGAACATCTGCCGCAGATAACCCGCGCATTCCTGGCCCGCTCGGCCGACCCTGACGCCGAAGCCAAGCGCTAAGGGTACGACCTCGCGCCGGAGCACTTCCGGCGCGAGCATTGCGCATTGCTGCGTACTGTCGACCTTGCCGAACTCCGCTCCGGTTCGAGGTCGCGCCTGCTGACGCTGACCACCAGCCCGTGGGCTTCAGGCCGTTTGATGAAGAGACGCCGCCCTTGGGCCTCTGCGCTTCACAAGCCGAGCATGTTGAAGTGCACGTAGTACATGATCCAAAGCGACAACCCGACCAACAGCACGATGATCACCACGGTGAACACCAGTGCCACCATGCTCCAGCGCTGCTCGCGCGCCGTGCCCAGATGCAGGAAGAACACCATGTGCACCAGAATCTGGATGACTGCGCAGGCCAGCACGAGAAGAAAGGTGGCGCTGCGCGGCAGGCTCGGGTACATGGCCAGCCCAAAGGGAACAAACGTCAGCAGCGCAGCCAGCACGAAACCGATGTTGTATGTCCTATGGCTCGACTGGCTGGCGCCGGCACTGCTGTGAACCTGGCTTTCGCTGCTCATCAGATCACTCCGAACAGATAGACGACGGTGAATACGCACACCCACACGATGTCGAGGAAATGCCAGAACAGACTCAGGCAGCTCAGCCGTGTGGAATTGACGCAGCACAGGCCGCGTTGTTGGACTTGGAGCATCAGCAGCGCCATCCACACCAGGCCGATCAGCACATGCAGGCCATGGGTGCCGACCAGGGTGAAGAACCCCGTGAGGAACGCGCTGCGCTGCGGCCCGTAGCCCGCGGCGATCAGGTGATGGAATTCGTTCACCTCCAGGGCGATGAAACCCAGGCCCAGCACGAAGGTGACGCCCAGCCACTGCAGCACCCGGCGCTTGTCCTTGCGGTGGTTGGCCAGCATGGCGTAGCCATAGGTGATACTGCTGAGCAGCAGCACGCTGGTTTCTCCCAGCACATACGGCAGTTCGAAAATGTCCGCTGGGCCAGGGCCGCCAGCGATGGACTGGCCCAGCACCGCGTAAGTTGCGAACAACGTGGCGAACAGGATGCAGTCGGTCATCAGGTAGATCCAGAAGCCGAACAGGCTCAGTGAGCCCGCATCCTCGTAGCCTTGCTCCTGCTGGTGAGCGCTTTCGTTCAAGACGATATGCGACATGGCTCAGGCCTCCGCCATCAGTTGACGCCGTTCGGTTTCCACGCGTTCGACTTCCTCGGCCGTCACGTAGTACTCGGTATGCTGGTCGTAGCTGCGCACGATCAGTGTCGTCACCGTGGCCAGCAGGCTGGCGATCACCAGCCACCAGATATGCCATACCAAGGCGAAGCCCAGCACGGTGCTCAAGGCACCGATCACGAGCCCCAGGCTGGTGTTGCACGGCATGTGGATCTTGCGAAAGTCCGCCTCTATCAGGGTTTTCACGCCGCGTTCCTTCATTCCCCAATAAGCGTCAATGCCATGCACCACCGGTTGCTCGGCGAAGTTGTAAAACGGCGGTGGCGAAGCGGTGGCCCATTCCAGGGTGCGTCCGTCCCACGGGTCGCCCGTGCGGTCGCGGTTTTCGTGGCGCTTGCGGATGCTCACGATCAGTTGCATCACCTGGCAGGCTACGCCGCACAGGATGATCAGCACGCCGACCATTTCCAGCAGCAGCAACGGCCGCCACTCC
Source organism: Pseudomonas sp. LS_2 (assembly GCF_042709235.1). Taxonomy (NCBI): domain Bacteria; kingdom Pseudomonadati; phylum Pseudomonadota; class Gammaproteobacteria; order Pseudomonadales; family Pseudomonadaceae; genus Pseudomonas; species Pseudomonas sp. LS_2. The sequence goes on from NZ_JAVAYC010000030.1 coordinate 21,191, forward strand.
GGCACGTTGAAATGGTTCAGGCGCCGGGTCATGCCCATGAAGCCGAGGAAGTAAGACGGCATGAAGGCGAGGTAGAAGCCCGCCAGCCAGCACCAGAAGGCGGCGCGGCCCAGCGGGTCGTAGAGCTTGAAACCGAACGCCTTGGGGAACCAGTAGGTCAGGCCGCACAGGTAGCCGAACACCGCGCCGCCAATGATCACGTTATGGAAATGAGCGATCAGGAACAGGCTGTTGTGCAGCAGGAAGTCGGCGCCCGGCACCGCCAGCAGCACCCCGGTCATGCCGCCGATGCTGAAGGTGACGATGAAGCCCACCGTCCACAGCATCGGTGTCTCGAAGCGCACTCGGCCGCGGTACATGGTGAACAGCCAGGTGAAGATTTTCACCCCGGTGGGAACGGCGATGATCATGGTCATGATGCCAAAGAACGCGTTGACGTTCGGCCCGGCGCCCATGGTGAAGAAGTGGTGTACCCAGACGATGAACGACAGCAGGGTGATGACGATGGTCGCCCACACCAGCGAGTAATAGCCGAACAGGCGCTTGCGCGAAAAGGTCGAGGCCACTTCCGAAAAGATGCCGAACGCCGGCAGGATCAGGATGTACACCTCCGGGTGGCCCCAGGCCCAGATCAGGTTGATGTACATCATCGGGTTGCCGCCCATCTCGTTGGTGAAGAAATGCATGCCCAGGTAGCGGTCCAGGCTGAGCATGAACAAGGTGGCGGTGAGAATCGGGAACGCGGCCAGAATCAGGATCGAGGTGCACAGCACCGTCCAGGTGAATACCGGCATGCGAAACAAGGTCATGCCGGTGGTGCGCATCTTGAGGATGGTGACGAAGAAATTCAGCCCGGTCAGCAAGGTGCCGACGCCGGATATCTGCAATGACCAGATGTAGTAATCCACGCCCACGCCAGGGCTATAGCCAATGCCGGACAAGGGTGGGTAGGCGACCCATCCGGTGCGGGCGAATTCACCGATTCCCAGTGAGATGTTCACCAGCACGGCCCCGGCAACGAACAGCCAGAAGCTCACCGCGTTGAGAAACGGATAGGCCACGTCGCGAGCGCCGATCTGCAACGGCACGACGATATTCATCAGGCCGACCACGAACGGCATGGCCATGAAGAAGATCATGATGACGCCGTGAGCGGTAAAGATCTGGTCGTAGTGTTCTGGCGGCAGATACCCGGGCGAACCGTCCGACGCCATGGCTTGCTGGGTACGCATCATCAGCGCGTCGGCAAAGCCGCGCAGCAGCATCACCAGGGCGACGACGATGTACATCACGCCGATGCGCTTGTGGTCGACCGAGGTGAACCACTCCTTCCACAGATACGTCCATTTGCGCTTGCAGGTAATCGCCGCAACGCCGCAAAAGCCGATCAGGCCGACCACCGCGAGGGTGTACATGATGATGGGCTCGTCCAGGGGAATGGCGTCCCAGCTCAATTTTCCGAACATGTGCGTCACTCCTTGCTGCCTTGCGGCGATTCATCGTCAGGAACACCCAGGCGGCGTTCGACGTCGCGCGAGCGGTCGATACCCCGGTACTTGTCGATCAGCGACTGGAACAGCCCATCGTCCACCTTGGCGTAGTGCTCCACGGGGTGGGCGACGCTGGGTTTGGCCAACTGCGCATAGCGCGTCTGGTCGAGCCGGTGCTGTGACCCGCGTACCTTTGTTACCCAGGCGTCAAAGCCAGCCTGGTCGAGTGCCAGGGCCTTGAAATGCATGTCGGAAAAACCCGGCCCGTTGTAGTTGGCGGCGATGCCGGTGTAGGTGCCCTGGTGGTTGGCGACCAGGTGCAGCTGGGTCTGCATGCCCGCCATGGCGTAGATCTGCCCGCCAAGCGCCGGGATGAAGAACGAAGTGATGGCGCCATCGGAGGTCACCCGAAAATCCACTGGGGTGTCCACAGGCATGGCCAGTTCATTGACCGAGGCGATGCCCAGCGCTGGGTAGACGAACAGCCATTTCCAGTCGGTGGCGATCACCTGCACTTTTATCGCAGGGCGGTCGGCCACAAGTGGGCGGTACGGGTCCAGCGCATGGGTGGAGCGCCAGGTCACGACGCCGAGCACGATGATGATGAGCAGCGGCACACCCCAGACTACCGCTTCGATGGCGGGCGAGTGGCTCCAGTCGGGGGTGTAGCGCGCCTTTTTATTGGAGTCGCGGTAATGCACCGAGAACAGCAGCGTCATGATCATCACCGGGACCACCACGATCAGCATCAGCAGCGTGGCCAGGATGATCAGGTTGCGTTGTTCCAGTCCAACCTGGCCTTTGGGGTTGAACAGCACCATGTCGCAACCCGACAGTTGCAAGGCGATAAGGCCCAGCAACATCAACCCGAGCAGCCTTGCGACCTTGAAGAATCCCGTGGCCATGATCTCGTCCTGTAGAAAGTTGCCAGATGTTTTGCTTGTGGCGTTAGAAGGACAGCGACGAAACAAAGGTTGTAAGAGATTTGCGGATTGACGACGAATGGGATGTACAAGAAAACCATTTTGTACAACTCGGCCGACTGTCCGACGGCGTCATTTGATTTGGACTGATCAAGCGCTGGAGGTGATCTACCGCTGACAACAACGGCGAGGGCAGGCAGATGAAAAGAAGAGGCAAAACCTATACACAGTGGTGCGACCCGATCCTGCACCACCAAGTCCATGAGGAAACGCTCGATAGCGGAACCTGCCTCGAGGTGCAGGCGCGCTTGTCACGCACGGGCGCCACTCAGTTGTTCATCGGCGTGTATCGCGCCGATGGCTCGGTCGTGTACGAGCAAGCCTATGCCCGACGCCCTGGCGAAACCATGAGCCGGGCGTTGGTATGGGGCGTCGGATATGCCAGGCGAGTCGCTGCCGAAGGCAAGGCGCTGGATGTCGAACCGGCTAGAAATTGAGGCGCGAGGAGGCCGGACGAGCAGTGGTCTTCTATTTCAGGTGCAATGGGCAAGCCGTGGCGAGCTGGCGCAAACAGCCCTATTTTTCGGGCCGCCAAGTCGTCAGCCATCAAAGCCAAAAAAAGGCCCGCGCTGGGGCGGGCCAAGTACCTGATGCGGAGAGTCGAATGAACTCTACAAATGTTCTGAGGGACGCCCCCGCCAAAGGTTGTTCCTATCTTCGACCCTCCCGATGAACGGATGTCTGACCCGGTTCGAGCTTGCGTCTGGTACTCAACCGGATGTTTTTGAACTGCCCCACGCTTGCAATCCTCGAAACTTCACACCCGCAAAGAATCGAGGCACCGCGCCTCCATGGAGCGAATATGAAGATCAAGACGACACGCAGGTGGGCCATGCTCGGCCTGACCTGTGCCATTCTCCAGGCTCAAGCTGCCGAGCCTGGGCGAGTCGATGTATTGCTGGTCGGAGGCGGCATCATGAGCTCGACGCTGGCGGTGTGGCTCAACGAACTGGAACCTGGCTGGACGATGCAGATGATCGAGCGCCTCGACCAGGTGGCCGAAGAAAGCTCTAACGGCTGGAACAATGCCGGCACCGGCCACTCAGCGCTGGCGGAACTGAACTACACCCCGGAAAAGAACGGCAAGATCGACATCACCAAGGCGGTGGAAATCAACGAATCGTTCCAGATCACCCGGCAGTTCCTCGCCTGGCAGGTCAAGCAGGGTGTGCTGAAGAACCCGCGTTCGTTCATCAACACCACCCCGCACATGAGTTTTGTCTGGGGCGACGACAACATCCGCTTTTTGAGGAAACGCTTTGAGGCGCTGCAGGCCAGCCCGCTGTTCCGCCCCATGCAGTATTCCGAGGACCCAGCCCAGATCGCCAAGTGGGCACCCCTGATGATGGAAGGCCGCGACCCCAACCAGAAGCTCGCGGCCACCTGGACGCCCATCGGCACCGACGTGAACTTCGGCGAGATCACACGCCAGTATGTGGGCTACCTGCAAACCCGGCCAAACTTCAACCTGAAGGTCTCCACCGAAGTGCAGGACATCACCCGCAACGACGACGGTTCGTGGCACGTGGAGTACAAGAACCTCAAGGATGGCAGTAAAGCCGCCACCAATGCTCGCTTCCTGTTCATCGGTGCGGGGGGCGCGGCGCTCCCGTTGCTTCAGAAGGCAGGCATCGACGAGGCCAAGGACTATGCTGGCTTCCCCGTGGGCGGCTCGTTCCTGGTTACCGACAACCCAGCCATCGCACAGCGCCACATGGCCAAGGCCTACGGCATCGCCGCTACTGGCGCGCCGCCAATGTCGGTACCGCACCTCGATACCCGGGTGCTCGATGGCAAGCGCATGATCCTGTTCGGTCCGTTCGCAACCTTTTCAACCAAGTTCCTCAAACAGGGCTCGCTGCTCGATCTTTTCGCCAGCATGAGTCTGCACAATACCTGGCCGATGGTTCGCGTTGGGGTGCGAGAGTTCGACCTTGTGCAATACCTGGTCGGCCAAGTGCTGCAGTCTGACGATGACCGCTTCGAGGCGCTGCAGACGTATTTCCCCCATGCCAAGAAAGAGGACTGGCGCCTGTGGCAGGCGGGGCAGCGGGTTCAGATCATCAAGAAAGATCCGGACGTGGGCGGCGTGCTCAAGCTCGGCACTGAAGTCGTGGCATCCAAGGATGGCAGTATCGCCGGTCTGCTCGGCGCCTCGCCGGGAGCTTCCACTGCGCCGCCGATCATGCTCGACTTGCTCACCCGGGTATTCGCGGACAGAGTCGCTTCGCCTGACTGGCAGCAAAAGATCAAACACATCATTCCGTCCTATGGCATGCAGTTGAACGATCATCCGGACAAGGTGCAGGAGGAATGGGCCTATACCAACGCGTTGTTGCAGCTCACCCCGGCGCCGGACATCGACAAACGCCAGGACCCGAGAAACCCTGGCGATATCGATCCAATCGGGCAGAAAAACCTCAAGGACGCCGACCCAGACCTCAAGCGTTGATGACGGCATGACGGTTCAGGCTGCATGGGCTTGCCCCATGCCAGCCCGCTGGTCGCTAGACAGCGTGGTAGTCGGTACCCGCTATCGCGCGGAGAAAACCGCGATCGGCCAGCCGCCGCAGGTCGCGCCATTCGCGCCAGTCCACCAACCCTAGACGGTCCATTTCGTCGGCCCGGCGCAGCAATTGTTCGTGGTAAGTGCTTGGGCAATCGCGTCTTCGCTCGATGTCGTCGTAAAGCACAAACCAGTCATTGATCGCGACGAGCCGGCGGCGTTCCTGGGCTATTTCATCAGTGAACGCATTCATGCCGATACCTGCTCAAGGTTGTTGGTAATGCCCAGGCGATGTACCCGGCTCGTGGTCATGCTCCAGCCGCTGCACTTGCACGTCAGTGAACGATGACGCTTCATTCCGATGCAGGCCTTGCAGGTAATCGCGCGCCGCTTCGCGGCTCAAGTCTTCCTGGTCGCTGCGCAACTCGCAGGTGCCGGGTTGGTTGTCGAGTATGTAACTGATCAAGTACAGATAACTGGCCATTATCGATGCCCTTTCAAGAAGTGGAATTAACGACTCTGGGGTGTGGATCGTTATCGCGTTGCATCCGTTCAGCCCAACGGACAACTGGCTGCCCGTCAGTGGTAATTCGCGCACCGACTAACTTAGCTCAAGGCTTTCAGGGCCATTGATACGTGCGGCCGGTATGCCCCGTCGCGAGGATCTTTTTCACAAGAGTAAAGGCCAACATTCATTAGAGCCTTTCGTCCAGGCATTCGAAATCCTTTGCACAATGAGCCGCTTTTGCCATGTCACTAATGAACACAGACCTTCCTGTGTATTTATCGACATGAGGTTTCAATCATGGCTAGCAATCAAGACAACCGCGGGAATCAAGGTGGCAACGCCAATACCAACCCTGGCAACTTCGCCAACGATCGGGAAAAGGCATCCGAGGCTGGGCATAAAGGCGGCCAGGTGTCAGGCGGCAACTTCAAGAACGATCCGGAACGCGCCTCGGAAGCCGGACACAAGGGTGGCCAGGCCTCGGGCGGCAACTTCAAGAACGACCCTGAGCGTGCCTCTGAAGCGGGCCACAAGGGCGGCCAGGTATCTGGAGGCAACTTCGCCAATGACCGTGAAAAAGCCTCGGAAGCCGGGCGGGTCGGTGGCCAGCATAGCCACGGTGGCGGTCGCAAGAGTGACGACGACCGCTAATCATCCGAAATGAGACCGCAGGGGCAGCTTGGCTGCCCCTGCATGCTGATGAGGATCTGCTTATGTTCATGCACAACAAGCGATTGCAATACACCGTGCGCGTGGCACAACCCAACCCGGGCCTGGCCAACTTGCTACTGGAGCAGTTCGGCGGCCCCCAGGGCGAGTTGGCTGCAGCCATGCGCTATTTCACCCAGGCGGTCAGTGAGGACGATGGCGGACGCAAGGACATGCTCTACGACATCGCCACCGAAGAACTCAGTCACCTTGAGATCATCGGCTCGATTGTGGTGATGCTCAACAAGGGTGCCAAGGGCAGCCTGGCCGAAGGCGTGGAGGCCGAGGGAGAGCTCTATCGCTCGTTGACCGGCGCCGGCAACGACTCCCATGTCACCAGCCTGCTGTATGGGGCTGGGGCGCCACTGGTCAATTCTGCCGGCGTACCTTGGAGCGCGGCCTACATCGATACCATTGGCGAGCCGACTGCCGACCTGCGCTCGAACATTGCCGCCGAGGCGCGCGCCAAGATCGTCTACGAACGGCTGATCAACGTCACCGACGACCCGGGTATCAAAGATGCTTTGGGTTTTCTGATGAGCCGTGAGATCGCCCACCAGATGTCGTTCGAGAAGGCGCTGCACGCCATCCAGCCAAACTTCCCGCAAGGCAAGTTGCCAGGAGACCCGGAGCTCAATCGCACCTACTTCAACCTGTCTCAGGGAGGGGAGATGCGCGGGGCGTGGAACGAGGGGCAAGACTGGATTTACGTGGACGAACCCCAACCAGCCGTTGATGGCGGCGACGGCACGGCCAGCGTTCAACTCGACGAGAAAAGCGCAGCGGTGGCCGAGGCCATGAAGCTTCGCACCCAGTCCAACCCGGAGGCGCAACCGCTGACCGGCGCGGAGCTCGGCAAGGTCAACAGCGGACAGCAATGAGCAATGCCCGCGCTGGAGTTGATCCGGCGCGGGGCTCGATCAGCGGGATCGACAAATGGCCTCATACGGGGCGCTAGCGCGTGCCCACTCTGTTCAGTGCATTCAACAAACGTGTAACGGAGTAAGGTTTAGCCAGTACGGGGAACGTGTCCGATACCTCTTCACTCAGGGCCTGGCCGTAGCCGCTGGTCAACACTACCCCAATACAGGGCCAGCGCTTGCGTATGGCTTGGGCCAGCTCGATGCCACTGATCCCTGGCATGACGACATCCGAAAAAACGAAGTCGACGCAGCCATCAGCGTTTTCCAGCAAGCACAACGCAGATGAACCATCGCTTGCAATCAGGCTGTCGAAGCCAAGCTCCGACAGCATGTTGGCGGTGAAGTCAGCGACCTCAGGGTTATCCTCGACAATGAGAATTTTACCGATGCAGGGCGTCTTTGAATCGTTGACGTCTTTGTCAGGTTGATTCAGCGGTTGCTTCACGATGGGCAGCGTCACGGTAAAGATCGAACCCTCGCCTACCGTACTTTTTACAGAGACCTGCCCGCCGGACTGCTGAGCGAATCCGTGGACCTGGGCCAGACCCAAGCCAGTCCCTTTACCCAAGTCTTTGGTTGTGTAGAAAGGTTCGAATATCTGCTGGAGACGATTGGGGTCGATGCCATGACCGGTATCTGAAACCGCAATGTTTACACCCTCTGCGGCCAGCGCAGTGTCTGTTCGTGCGGCTTCGGTGACGGTTATTTCGATTTTGCCTTCATCCTCCATCGCATCTCGTGCATTCACTACAAGATTCATCAAGGCCGTTTCAAACTGATTCGGATCTGCCTGGACGTAACGATCAGTGGCCCCGGTATCCACGGCAATATCGACACGATCCCCCACCATCTGTTGCAGCATTTCTGCGACCTCTTCCACGCGATCAGCGACAGGAAATACTTCAGGCCGCAAGACCTGTTTCCTGGAAAATGCCAGAAGTCGCCCGGTGATTTTCGCGGCGCGATCCGCTGTCGCGAGTATCAATTTGAGGTAGAAATGCTGCTTTTCTTCGGTCAAGGTTTTGAGCTGCATAAGGTCTGCAGCATTGCGAATGACGGTAAGCATATTGTTGAAATCGTGAGCGACACCACCGGTCAGCTGCCCGAGTGCCTCCAGCTTCTGTAGTTGACGCACTTGGTTCTCAGCGGCCTCCAGTTCCCTGGTGCCTTCGGCAATCTGGCATTCCAGCTGCTGGTTGAGGCCTCGCAACTGATCTTCCGCCTCATGCTGACGCTGGACGTTGACGGAGGTGCCATACCAACGGAGGGTCTTGCCTGCTTCAGGATCAAGGTAGGGATTTGCTTTGATGACATACCATCGGTATTTACCATCGCGGCCAAGAAGACGGTGTTCCGTGGTGAATGGCGTCTGGGTGGCTACTGCCGTCTGGAAGCACATGGAAGAGTGCTCGAAGTCTTCGGGATGAATTCGGTTGCGGGCCATCAAATTGCCGTTGGCGGTGAGTGCATCCGGCCCGAAATAGTCTCGCCATCGCCGATTGACAAATTCAAAGTTCCCAGCGCGGTCGGTTATCCATACCAGGTCGGGCAAGCTATCTGCCAGGGCTTTGAAAGCATCTTCGCTTTCACGCAAGCGAGCATTCGCTCGGTGGCGTTCGGTCACATCGCTTGCAGCGCCGAACCATTCAACAATTTCACCAGCGTCGCCGAAAATCGGTACCGCTCGAGATTCGGTCCAACCTGAACTACCGTCAGGCAGCTTGATACGATGTTCTAATTCGAAGACAGATTTTTGCTGTATGGCTTTATTGATAGCCGCCACTACCGCTGGCCGATCCTCAACGGCCACATACGTCTCCAGCCACTGCGTACTCGGTTCGGTCACTTCTTCCAGAAAGCCTTTGCCGGTAAGCTCTCGAAGCTCTTTCCAGTCGGCACTCATTCGGTAAACCATCGTGCTGGTCGCTATAACCAAGGCTCGAAAGCGCAGCTCGCTGTCATAGACACGGCTACGTTCATTCCTTGGCAGCGGAACGGCTCCTTGCGATCTCGATATGTCGTTCATGAGCGAGGTCCCTGCTGCTGACGTGACGGGTTGCGTAGGCGCGAGTAGCGCCCGAACCTCCATGGTAGCTGCAATGACAGATCGCGTGATTTGAAACCACCAAACGGTGGTAGAGGCAAAATAGTATTGAACAGCCACTTATGGCTAATGGCACTTAGTCAATTACCCAGCACGGTCGATAAAGTGTCCAGGGTTATCACCCGGTAACTTCCAGCTGCGTGTTTTTCTTCCAACCCCGCAAATTCATGGCGCACAGGCAGCACTGCAGAATGATCAAGGCCCAGGCTTGTGCATGCCAGCCCCAAATGGCCCACAGCACATTGCTTGCGATGAAACAGCAGAACCCTACTTTCCTTCTTCCCGGACGGCGCGAACCGATGCACCACGCTGCCAGCACGGTCATCAGCATGGCTGGCCATTCCAACAACTCAATCCCAAATTCCATGAAGCCGTTCCCAATGACAGGTTTGATATCCGCATCTGGATACCTGCCAGCTTCGCGAAAGCTGGCAGGTAGTTGCTACCTCACGCGGCGCGCTGTTCGCCCTTGAGCATCTTCTTCTGCATTTCCATGGTGTGGCCAAGCTCTTCCAGGACGTCCTTGCCGAGCAGCTTCTTGGCCGTTGGGAAGAGCTCGCTTTCTTCTTCCTCGATATGGTGTTCCAGCAGCTCTTTCATAACTTTCACCCGCCCGGCGAATTCGACGGTACCGGTTTCGGTATGCAGCAGATCAGGTAGAACAAGCGCGTCAACCGTGCGATGTTCCTCCTTGGCCTCGTAGTACATTTTCGCTTCTTCCTTGCCGCCGGCTTGCTTGATGGCCGGGTAGAGGATTTCTTCTTCGAGTGTGGTGTGAATCTGTAGCTCCTGCTCGATCCTGTGCAGTAGCTCGGCACGTTTCTTCACTGCTCGCTCGGTGGTAGTCGAGAGCTCCTCGAGCAGTTTCTTCACCAGCTTGTGATCCTGGATCAGTAAGTCGATAGCGTTCATGGCGTTACCTCATCACGGAGTGGATGTAAGAACTTGCTTTGGGTTGAGTACCCGCCGAGCGAGACGGTTCAATGCTGACGATGACTGGCGTCACCGTGCGCCGTCTTACTCGGCGGGAATGATCGAAATCTTTCCATTACGCTCGACGATGGCGAACTTGACCTGCTCGATGCGCTCGATGCCTTGGCTGTCCCGCGCAGACTCAAGGATGTCGTCCTCGGTGAGGCGAGCCCGGCGCATCCGGTGGTGCAGAAAACGCCCATTCTCGACGACCAGGGTGGCGTGCCCGTCCAGAAGCCTGGCCAAGTGCTTGGAGTTGAGTTTTGCGAGCGACAAGCCGACGTCCAGAACGATCAGCGTAGCGATCACCAGCATGGCATTGGTGAACGAAAAGTCGTCACCCAGAAGGGCCTGCTGGGTGGCTTCCCCGATGATCAGCAACAGGACGAAATCGAAGGTCGTCAGATCGGCCAGCGAGCGCCGTCCAGCCACGCGGAACAGCAACATGAGGACGATGTACATACCAGCTGCGCGGAGAATCGAGTCCATGCGGCACCCCTAGGGGAAAAGGAATGTGGAAAAGCGAACCGTGCTTGTAGCGCCCGCCCTGACGGTACCCTGCAGCGTACCCACGTGCTCGCTTCGCAGGGTCAGGTACAAGGTGGCTACGCCGTCCTGGCTCGTACCCAGCTTGAACAGCAGGGCCTTGCCGTCAGACTTCGATTGTTGCGGCTCAGGCTGTAGCGTCTCGATACTGGCGTCGCGCAGCAGCGATCCCCCGAGTTGCACTTCCACCGGCTGGCCTGGGGCTCCCTGGACGGTGATGAACAGACTGTCGGTCGTCCCACTTCGACTGATGCGCTGATACTCGACCTGTACCCGACCATCCTGGCTCACCGCCTTGGCATCGCTCAATGGGCCTTTTCCAAACAACCCTGCCAAGGCCAGGATCACGATGGCGACCAGCACGTACCAGCCCACGCGCTCGAAGCGCCAGACGCGCTGCTGCATCTTCATGTCTTCCTGGACAGGATGGCACCTGGATACCCATTCTTCTTCCGACATGATCGCTGCCCTCAGGCGCGTTCGCCGCGCAGCCAACGCTGGTGATAGTGGGAAAGCTGGGTCAATCCGAACAGGGCCCCTTGACGCATGACATCCGACCGCTCGCCGAAGAATCGTTGGGTGCGTGTGAAAACGGCGACTGGCTCGCCGGCAAAAGCCCAGGCAAAGCACAGGGTGCCGGGAGCTATCCCAGAGGCAGGTTCCGGCCCGGCAACGCCCGTGGTGGCTATCGCCACATTGGCATCGCTGTCTCGCAAGGCCCCCAAGGCCATTTCCCAGGCGACTGCCTCACTGGTCAAACCGTAACGTTCGATGGTTTCGGCGCTCACGCCCAACAAGCGCTTCTTGGCGCTGGGGGAGTAGACGACGTAGCCGCTTTCCAGCACCTCTCCAGTACCGGGTACCGCCGCCAACAAAGCCACCATGGCCCCTGCGGTGCACGATTCTGCTGTGGTCAAGATCAGTTTGTGGTTTTTGAGATAGCCTAGGGCAGCTAGTACAGGGTCGGTTGCCATATCAGAATCGACTCGCTTGTTTTGCGGTGGACGCGATCCTGGGGTAATTGGTTCATCGCAGTTCCTGCCCGGCGATTTCCCGCTCAGGCGTCTCCAGGTCAGGCGTGCAGCATGAACAAAGGCCACACACAGAAAACCGATGCGGGAATCGCGATGAACATTCGGGGCGAGGCTCGCCGCGCTGGCGAGCCTGCGTTTCGCTAAAGGATCGGTTTGCCGCCGGTGACTGCGTAACGCGAGCCGCTGATGTAGCTGGCCTCATCCGAGCCCAGCAGTACATAGATCGGCGCGACCTCGACCGGCTGCCCTGGTCGCCCCATGGGGTAGCTCGAGCCGAAGTTCTTGACGGCCTCGTCAGGCATGGTTGCCGGGATCAGGGGTGTCCAGATGGGGCCGGGAGCCACGCTGTTGACCCGAATACCCTTCTTGCCAAGCAACTGGGCGAGGCCCGCCGTGAAGTTGGCAATGGCCCCCTTGGTCGTGGCATAGGCCAGCAGGCTGGGGGATGGATCGTCGGAGTTGACCGAACTGGTGTTGATGATCGAGCCGCCCTTGGGCATGGAGGGAAGCGCCGCCTGGCAGATGCGGAAGATCGCGGTGATATTGGTATCGAAGGTTTTTACCCATTCGTCATCGTCGATTTCTTCCAGCGTCTCGTGGGACATCTGGAACGCCGCGTTGTTGACCAGGATGTCGATGCGCCCGAACTGGCTGACCGTCTTTTCGACGATGTCGTAGCAGTGCTGTTTCTGCGCCAGGTCTCCTGGCAACAGCAGGCATTGACGGCCTGCGGCCTCGACCCAGCGCGCGGTTTCCTGCGCATCCTCATGCTCGTCCAGATAAGCGATGGCGACATCGGCCCCTTCACGGGCATAGGCAATGGCTACTGCCCGCCCAATGCCACTGTCGGCTCCGGTGATAAGGGCGATTTTTCCTTCCAGTCGATTGTGGCCGGTATACGACTGTTCACCGCAGTCTGGATACGGCTCCATCTTGCGTTGGGAACCAGGGACGGTTTGCGGTTGTGCCGGGAAAGGCGGAGTAGGGAAGTCTCGCATGGTAGAAGCTCCTGCGGTTGAGAACACTCATACCGTTTCGAAAGATCAGCCCCTGGTGAGTTGGTTTCAATGTGCGTTTGGTACGACGAGCGGTGCGGGTATCGATTCGATTGAATTTTGCGCTCGGTCGTTTGTTCTACCGGACTCAGCTCCACGCTTGTTTCCCAGCCCGGAGCCCAATTCCCGGAGCAGCGAGTGCCTCGAATCATTACCCCATCGACGCCTGAGCACGAGATCAGCGAGCACAATGCCAGGATGTTCGGTTCACCCAAGGAGCGTCTGGATTTCTACCGGCGCGAAATCCAGTACGAAACCAGCATTCTGGCCAACCGTACCGATGCCTACCTGGCGGCGCAGTCGTTCCTGGTGATCGCCTACGTGTCGTCCATGGGCAACATGAATCAAGGGTGGGGAGAGATGTTTACCCTGATCGTGCCAGCGTTCCTCGCCTTGCTCGGCGTGTTGAGCTCGCTCAATGCCTGGCCAGGCATCCGCGCGGCGTACAACATCATCGATCACTGGCAACTGAAACAGAGCCACCTGCTGCGCAGCGAGCCCCTGATGGGGTTGGCATATGATGAGTCACCGCTGTTCAGCGAGGCCGAGACATCTCGCGCAGGGCATCGAAAATCCCTGCTGTTTTCGCTGCGTACGCCGTGGATCTTTCTAGTGTTCTGGGTGCTGCTGGGTAGCTATTCGGTGTACATCCAGCTGGCCTGAGGTACAGGCGCCGTGGCAGGCCGGGGCAGTGACTGCCCTGGCCTGTGTTCGTGGGTTGCAGCCGCGAGCGGCACAAGCCTGCCCGGGTTCAGGCAGGCACTAGCCAGCAAGAGCGCTGATCAACTGCTCGTTGAACGCCGGAATATCATCCGGTTTGCGACTGCTGATCAGGTTGCCGTCCACCACCACCTCTTCATCCACCCAGTGGCCACCGGCGTTGCGAATATCGTCCTGCAGAGTCTCGTAGCTGGTCATCCGTTTACCCTTCGCCAGGCCGCTCGATACCAGCAGCCAGGCACCATGGCAGATCACCGCCAGAGGCTTGCTTGTCGAGTTGTGGCTTTTAACCAGTTTCTGCGCCCCGGGTATCAGGCGAATGTTGTCGGAGTTCTGTACGCCGCCGGGCAGTACGATGGCATCGTAGAGATCCAGGTGGGCACTGTCGAAAGTTGCATCCACGGCAAATTCGTCGGCGGGCTTGTCGTGGTTCCAGCCGCGTACTGTCCCTTCCTTGTCGCTCAAGATATCGATCACTGCACCGTTTTTTTCCAAGGCCTCGCGAGGGCCGGTCAATTCCACCTGTTCAAAGCCATCGGTGACCAGAAAGGCTACGCGCTTGCCGTTGAGTGTTGCGCTCATCGTAAAATCTCCCGTTTTGAATGGATCTTGATTGGGACGCCCACGGCCCGGTGTGAAGTTCAAATGCAATGCCTCAACGGTGCGACGTTTGGCTGGGGCGGCTGGGCTGTGCTTCCGCTGGGCGGGTATCGATACACCGCGGTTGAACGTTGCGCGCAGGCCCAGGCTCTCACAAGCAGTGACACAGTGAGGCCGCAGCCATGACCATCGACCGCAGCATTCCTGAACTTGAAGCCTGGTACGCGCAATACGACGACATCAGTTATCGACGAGAGTCGCCGGATGCCTACCATCACGAACTGCTTCGCACTGCCGAGGCCCTGCGTAACGACGGTGCCATCGACTGGGACGACTGGCTGGCGCTGAAGGCATTGGCCGACGAGGCACACGTCCGGGCGCTGGAAGACGCCGTGCAAGCCCACGTGAACGACCCTGACGCATGAAAGCGCTGAGGATCGCCACCTTCAATGTCAATGGAATCCGCAGCCGCTTAGCGGCGCTGCTGGCCTGGCTGGAGCGGGAACAGCCGGATATCGCGTGCCTGCAAGAGCTGAAGGCGGCCGACCAGCAATTTCCTCGCCAGGAGCTCGAGGCGGCAGGTTATGGCTGCCTCTACCAAGGGCAGCCGTCATGGAACGGCGTGGCCATTCTGGCGCGCGACAGCGAACCGCTGGAGGTCCGCCGTGGTCTGCCCGGTATGCAGGACGATCAGCAAAGCCGTTACCTCGAAGCGGCGGTGCACGGCGTGCTGGTGGGATGCATTTACCTGCCCAATGGCAACCCGCAACCGGGTCCGAAATTCGATTACAAACTGCGTTGGTTCGAGTGCCTCATCAAGCATGCGCAGGAGTTGCATGGCAGTGGCCACCCCACGGTCCTGGCAGGCGATTTCAACGTGGTGCCGACAGACCTGGATATCTACGACCCGCGCTCGTGGCGCAAGGACGCGCTGCTGCAACCTGAGTCTCGGGAATGTTTCGAACAGCTGCGGGCGCAGGGTTGGGTCGATGCCGTTCGCCACCTTTACCCGGAACAGCGCATCTACACGTTCTGGGACTATTTTCGCAATCACTGGGCACGCAATGCCGGGCTACGCATTGATCATCTGCTGCTCAACCCAGAACTTGCGCCTTATCTGAAAGGCGCGGGCGTGGATGCCTGGGTGCGCAACGAAGCCAAGGCCAGTGACCATGCGCCGGTCTGGATAGCGTTGGGCGCGCGCCGCCGGCGGCGCTAGGGCCAGGCCTGGGAAGGTAACCCGCGCCGGAGCGCGGGTTCCTGGCGATCCTCATTTTTTGCCTGGCAATACCGAGCTGAGGACTTGCTTGGCTGTTTGCACGATGACGCCGGCCTGGTCCGGGTCGCCTTTGAGCAGGGTGGTGGCGAACTTCTTCGCCTGCTCCAGCTTGATGTGCGGCGGCAGTGGCGGAACGTTCGGATCGGTCTTGAACTCGATCAGTACCGGCCTGTCAGCCGCCAGCGCGCGTTCCCAGGCGCCGGCGACGTCTTCTTCGCGCTCTACGTAAATGCCTTGCAGGCCGATGGAAATGGCGAACAGGTGGTAGGGCACGTCGGGGATCGACTGCGACGCCTCGAACTTTGGGTCGCCTTCCATCACCCGTTGTTCCCAGGTTACCTGGTTGAGGTCTTCGTTGTTGAACACGGCGCAGATCCACTGCGGGTTGTCCCATTGCTGCCAGTACTTGGCTACGGTGATCAGCTCCGCCAGGTTGCTCATCTGCATCGCGCCGTCGCCTACCAGGGCCACCACGCTGCGCGTCGGGTAGGCGAGTTTCGCCGCGATGGCGTAGGGCACCGCCGCGCCCATGCTGGCCAGTCCGCCGGACAGGGAACATTGCATGCCCCGACGGATCTGCAGGTCGCGGGCAAACCAGTTGGCGCAGGAGCCGGAATCGCTGGTGACGATGGCGTGGTCGGGCAGGCGAGGCGAGAGCTCATGTACCACGCGCTGCGGGTTGATCGGGTCGGCTTTGGACAAGGCGCGTTTTTCCAGGGTCTTGTCCCACTTCGCGCGCCAGCTTTCGACCTTGTCGCGCCAGCGCCGCTCGGCCTTGTGCTCGAGCAACGGCAAAAGCGCGCTCAGGGTTTCGCTGGCATCGCCGACCAGGTTGACCTCCATGGGATAGCGCAGGCTGAGCATGTCTGGTTTCAGGTCTATCTGTACGCCACGGGCCTGGCCTTCCTTGGGGAGGAACTCGGCATAAGGGAACCCGGAGCCGATCATCAGCAATGTGTCGCACTCGCTCATCAGCCGGTAGCTGGGTTCGGTACCGAGCAACCCGATGGAGCCGGTGACCCAGGGCAGGTCGTCCGGCAATACGGCCTTGCCCAGCAGCGCCTTGGCGACACCGGCGCCAAGCGCTTCGGCCACCGCGGTGACCTGCTCGGTCGCTTGCAGGGCACCGGCACCGACCAGGATCGCCACCTTGCGCCCGGCGTTGAGTACCTCGGCGGCGCGCCGCAGGTCGGCGTCGAAGGGCACCACCCTGGGTTTGCTGTAGCCAATGCCGGAATGCAAGGTGCCATGGGCCCTGGGCGGCTCGGTGTAGGGCAGGTCCTGCAGGTCGTTGGGCAGGATGAGGGCCGTGACCTGGCGCTCGCCAACGGCGGTACGCACTGCGCGGTCGAGCAAGTGGCGGACCTGTTCCGGCGTCGAGGCCTGCTGGACGAACGCACCTGCTACGTCCTTGAACATCGACAGCAGGTCGAGTTCTTGCTGGTAATGACCACCAAGCGCCGCGCGCGCCTGCTGGCCGACGATGGCCAACACGGGCTGGTGGTCCATGCGCGCATCGTACAGGCCGGTGAGCAGGTGCGAAGCGCCGGGGCCTGAGGTGGCGATGCAAACGCCCAGCTCACCGGTGAACTTGGCATGGGCGCTGGCCATGAACGCTGCCATTTCTTCGTGGCGGGCCTGGATGAACTCGATCTTGCCCTCGGCTCGGCTCAGGGCGCCGAACACCCCGTTGATGCCGTCGCCAGGGTAGCCAAAGATGCGCCGCACACCCCACTGATACAAGCGCTCCACCAAGAAATCACCTACCGTGCTGGTCATTGCCTTCTCCCGTCCAGTGATCGATAGGGGTCTGGACTTGGCCCTGTACGCGAAAGTTCAAGAGGGTGCACGTTGGTCTTGCGGGGGGAACCCAGCGTCATCCAGCGGGCTCGCACGTGAACCGACTACCGCTACTGGAGGCTCGCATGAACGCTCTCGACCCTGGTGAGGCTCGCGCCCAGACCCTGTATTTCGACGACGACGGCGCTACGCCGAACAGCCGATTCCCGGTATTGCGCTATCAGCTTCGGCTTGACCCCTCGCTTGATCCAGCCAGCGCCTTCGAAGCGCTGTTTGCGGCCCATCGCTGGACGCCGATGTGGCGGGCCGGGGTTTTCGATTACCAGCACTTTCATCCCAACGCGCATGAGGTATTGGGCATCGCCTGTGGACAGGCCCGGTTGATGCTGGGGGGCGAATCCGGGCAGCGCGTGAGTGTGAAACGCGGCGATGTGCTGGTGCTGCCGGCGGGCACGGGTCATCGCTGCATCGAGTGCAGCGACGACTTCCTGGTGGTCGGCGCCTATCCTCACGGGCAGGAAGACTACGACATTCAACGGCCCGACAGCGCAGCGCACCAGCAAGCGCTGGCGCGCATCGCCAAGGTGCCGCTGCCTGAGCAAGACCCGGTCAGCGGCGCGGAGGGTGCATTGATGTCGTGTTGGCGCTGAGTGATTGAATCGGCAAGGCAGTGGCAGCCGGGTCAGCTCACCACATGCAGGTAATGCAGGTGACGCTCGTACTGGTCGAGAATGTCGCCAATCACATCATCGCGGCTCCATCCCATGATGTCGTAGTCCTGCCCGCCCTCGCGCAAATGCACCTCGGCGCGGAAATACTTGCGCGCATCGGTACCGTCCTCGGTATCGCGCATGACGAAGCTCGGCGTATTGAATGCCCGGGGGCGCACTTCGTAGAGGAACCGCCCCTCGCCGGCGTGCGAAAGCTCCAGCGTCACCCGCCCGTCGTCACGCTCGTTCACCGTCACGTCATAGCCCTGCTTGCGCAGTTCAACGGCCACTTCTTCACACGCAGGCTTCACCACTTCGGTGATGAACCGGCTCACATGGGCGCGCCGCGGCATCATGGCGATGTTACGCAAGCGGCGCTGCCAGCCGCCCTGGTGTTGCCGCGTGTGCCGCCCCCCCGGTAAGGCCTGGTTGCGCAGGCCGCGCCGGGTGGCGTCCAGGCTCAGGGCCTTGAACAGGCCCCAGATGGCGATCAGCAGGATGACCGAGAAGGGCAGGGCGCTGGCGATGGTTGCGGTCTGCAAGGCCTTCAGGCCGTTGGCCAGCAGCAGGGCAATGGCCACGGCACCGATGCTGAGCGACCAGAAGATCCGCTGCCAGAGCGGGGAATGGCCCTGGCCGGAGGAGGCGAGCATGTCGACCACCAAGGCCCCGGAGTCCGCCGAGGTCACGAAGAAGACCACCACCATCAGCACCGCGATCAGCGAGATGACCGTGGGGAACGGGAAGTGCTCGAGAAAGGCGAACAGCGCCAGGGAGGTGTCCTGGTCAATGGCCGTGGTCAGGTTTGTCACCCCCTCGTTGAGGATCATGTGAATGGCCGTGTCGCCGAATACCGTCATCCACAGCAAGGTGAACCCGGCCGGGACGAACAGCACGCCGCACACGAACTCGCGAATGGTCCGGCCACGGGAAATACGCGCGATGAACAAACCTACGAAGGGCGACCAGGACAACCACCAGCCCCAGTACAGCAGGGTCCAGCCGCCAATCCAGTCGGTGGGCTCGTAGGCGTAGAGGTTGAAGGTCTTGTTGACGATGTCCGACAGGTAGGCGCCGGTGTTCTGCACGTAGGCCTGCAACAGGAACACGGTGGGGCCCAGGAGCAGTACGAACAACATCAGGATCACGGCCAGGGTCAGGTTGAGCTCGGACAGGATACGAATGCCTTTATCCAGGCCGCTGGCCACCGAAAGCGTTGCCAGCGCACAAGTGGCGGCGATGAGGATCACCTGGACGGTGGCGTTCACCGGCAGGCCGAACACATGGTGAAAGCCGCTGTTGATCTGCAGCACGCCGTAACCCAGCGAAGTCGCCACGCCAAATACCGTGCCGATGATGGCGAAGATATCGACGGCATGGCCGATTGGGCCGTAGATCCGTTCGCCAATCAATGGATAAAGCGCCGAGCGCAGGGTCAACGGCAAGCCGTTGCGGAAACTGAAATAGGCCAGGATCAACGCGACAATTGCGTAGATCGCCCAGGCGTGCAGGCCCCAGTGGAAAAACGTGATCTTCATGGCTTCGCGAGCGGCGGCCACTGTGCCTGGGTCACCCTGCGGCGGGGTGGTGAAGTGCATCACTGGCTCCGCCACGCCAAAGAACATCAGGCCGATGCCCATGCCGGCCGAGAACAGCATGGCGAACCAGGTGCTCTTTCGGTAATCCGGCTCGCTGTGGTCTGGCCCAAGCTTGATATCGCCATATCGGCTGACCGCCAGGAACACCACGCTGATCAGCACCAGCGCGACGGCAAGAATGTAGAACCAGCTGGCATTGGTGATGATCCAGCCCTGGACGTGATCGAACAGCGTTTGCGCATGTTCCTGGAATACGGAGGCATACAGCACCAGAAGAAAGATCAGAATGGCACTGGTATAGAAGACGGGTGGGTTGAGTGTGCTCCTGGGTTTTGGGCCTGCAGTCATTGCGGCAGTTCTCCTTTTAAAGCGATAAACACAGCGCGCCAGAACGGCCACGTCGTTAAAGCCTAGCAGCAGCGAAGTGCCTGTTGAACGAACGCGCCGCAGGGGCGCAAGTAATAAGTGAGAATGTCCGGCCTGTTAAAACCTGCACAATGCGTTCATCTGCAATGCATTGTTCGGTAGACTGCCGAACGGGTGCTAACTGCATATCGCAGCGAAGCAGGTTAAATAACAGCGCAGGTCGGGCCGCCTTGCGGGAGTGCCTGCACCCATGCAGAAAAGAGAACTTCCTCGCGCCCAGGCATTGGCCGAGCGTGCCTTCGCCAACTTCGAGCGGTTCCTCCATATCGAGACCGTCAGCGGCATCGTGCTGCTTATCGCCGCGCTTGCCGCACTGGTTTGGGCCAACTCTCCTGCCGCCGAAAACTACGAGCACCTTTGGCACACCCCGCTGACCTTCGGCCTGGGTACGCTGGTGTATTCGCAGCCCCTGCATTTCTGGATCAACGACGGTCTGATGACCGTGTTCTTCCTGGTGGTCGGCATGGAGATTCGTCGCGAGATCCATGAAGGGGCGCTTTCCAACCTGCGCCAGGCCGCGCTGCCGATGGCCGCAGCCTGTGGCGGCGTGGCTGTCCCCGCGCTCGTCTACCTGAGCTTTGGCCACGCGCCGCAGGAGCAACAAGGCTGGGCCGTGCCGACCGCCACCGATATCGCCTTCGCCGTGGGTGTGCTGGCGTTGCTTGGCAGGTCGATTCCATCCAATGTCCGGGTCTTCCTGCTGGCGCTGGCGATCATCGACGACATCATCGCGGTACTGATCATCGCCTTCTTCTACTCGGGAGGCCTGGATTTCAGCGGGTTCGGGGTTGCCGCGATCGGCGTGCTGATGGTGCTGGGCCTGCAGAAGATCGGCGTGGGTAGCGCTTATGCCTACATCCTGCCTGGTGCGGTTATCTGGCTGGGCGTGCTGATGACGGGCGCCCACCCGACGCTGGCCGGGGTGTTGCTGGGCCTGATGACGCCGGTCTCGGCCATGCCGATGCGCGAGCGTCCCCTGGATGCCGTCACACGTTTTACCGGCGAGTTGCTGGGCCGTGCCAAGGCGCCCGAGCAGGACGCCAGCGACCTGATGGACCCCTTGAAGCGCTTGCGTTTGGCCCAGCGCGAACTGGTACCGCCGGTGGTGCGCATACAGGGCGCCCTGCACCCTTGGGTCGCCTTTGGCATCATGCCGCTGTTCGCGTTGGCCAACGCCGGGGTGAGTCTTTCCGGTGCCGACCTGTCCGATCAGACCCCGCTCTGGGTGATGATGGCCGTCATTGCTGCGTTGGTCATCGGCAAACCCGTGGGCGTCATCAGCGTCTCCTGGTTGATGGTTCGCTTGGGCTGGTGTGCACTGCCGGCCGAAGTGAACTGGCGCAGCATCGTCTTGATCGGGCTGTTGGCGGGCATCGGCTTTACCATGTCGATCTTCATTGCCAACCTTGCCTTCGTTGACCCTGCGGCGTTGGGGGCGGCCAAGCTGGGCGTGCTGACCGGGTCTGTGATTGCCGCGACGCTGGGTTTGGCCTGGGGGGCGCTCGCTGTGCGCAAGGCGTCTTCTGCGACCGATGTTCGAGCGAAGTCCTGAGCGAGGTTTTGCGATGATTTCGTGACATGCGCACGGAAGAAGCTCGCTGCATGGCACCGGCATCGTCGGTGCCATGCACTAGGGCAGGCACCGGCTGCCATACGGCAACCGCGCAAATGGCCTACCCAAGCCTGCGTTCTCCATCGAAATCCCGGTGATGCTCCAGCAGAAAATCCACGAACACCCGTACCCGCGCCGGCATCGCCGAGCCCCCCACGAATACGGCGTGAATAGGCTCCCGGTCGCCGGGGTTCCAGTCCTCCAGAAGCGCCACCAGATCACCACGGCGAAGCTCTTCGGCCACGCTGAACGCGCCAATTCGCGCAATGCCGGCCCCCAACCGCGCGAGTTGCGCCAGTGCCTCGCCACTGCTGCATTCGATAGTGCCGTTCACTTTCAGGGAAAACTCCGCCCCATCGCGAATAAACGGCCAGTTGGGCTCCGCGCGGTGGAAGTTGAAGCGCAGGCAGTTATGCCGCAGCAGGTCTTCCGGCTCCTGGGGCGTGCCATGGCGTTCCAGGTACTCGGGCGATGCCACCACCGCCTGCCCGGTCTCGCCGATCTTGCGCGCGGTCAACGGGCTGTCGGGCAGGTGGCCGAAGCGCACCGCCACGTCGGCCTGGCCGGCGAGGATATCGACCACTTCGTCACCCAGGGTCAGGTCGACGACGATGTTCGGGTAACGGGCGGTGAAGGCGGCCACCAAGGGGACGATGGCCAGGCGGCCATGGCCGAGGGCGGCACTGACCCGCAGACGGCCCTGGGGGACGCCCTGGTCGGCAATGGCGTCCTCGACTTCGGCCATGTCGGCCAGGATGCGCCGGGCGCCGCGCAGGTAGGCCTCGCCCTCGGCGGTGAAGGTGATCGTGCGGGTGGTACGCAGCAACAGGCGGGTGCCGAGGCGCTGTTCGGTGCGGGCAATGATGCGGCTGACCGACGAAGGGGTCAGACCCAGTGCGCGGGCGGCGGCCGACAAGTTGCCTTCCTGGGCCACTGTGACGAACACGCTCATCTCGCCAGACCTGCCGTTGATGTCCATTTGTGCTCCGTACGCAAAGGTGCTTGTCGGAAAGGCTATCTACCGCCTTTTAAGTCGGGATCGTAGCATTCGCGGCATAGATGAGGAGCTTTCCATGAAAATCAACCTACCGCTTGTAGCGCTCGCCATCGGTGCCTTCGGCATCGGGGTTACCGAGTTCGCCCCCATGGGCATGTTGCCGGGCATCGCTGCCGATCTCGGCGTTTCCATTCCTGCGGCCGGCCTGCTGGTCAGTGCCTACGCCCTCGGCGTGCTGTTGGGGGCGCCGTTGATGACCCTGACCACCGGCAAGATTCCCCGGCGCTATCTGCTGGTCGGGCTGATGGCGATCTTTACCCTGGGCAACCTGATGTCGGCGTTGGCGACCGACTACTACAGCCTGCTGGTGGCCAGGGTGGTGACGTCCCTGAACCACGGCGCGTTCTTTGGCGTTGGCTCCCTCGTGGCCGCCAGCGTGGTCGCGCCGGAAAAACGCGCCGGGGCGGTGGCGGCCATGTTCATGGGCCTGACCCTGGCGACCATCGGAGGTGTGCCGCTGGCCGCCTGGTTTGGCGAAGTGCTCGGCTGGCGTACGGCATTCTGGGGGATCACCGGGCTTGGCGTGGTTGCCATGGTCGCGTTGTGGTTCGCCTTGCCCAACCTGCCGGCGCCGCCACGTGTGGGTGTGATGGCGGAAATCAAGGTGCTGCTGCGTGGTTCGGTGCTGGGGGCGTTGGCCCTGACGGTGATCGGCTCGGGTGCCATGTTCACGGTCTTCACTTACATCGCGCCGATCCTCAGCAGCGAGACCCACGCGTCCACCGCCTTCATCACGGCCATGCTGGTGCTGTTCGGCGTGGGTTTGACGCTGGGCAACATGTGGGGCGGCAAGGCGGCCGATCGCTCGATAGACCGCACCCTGATCGTGTCGCTGAGCGTGCTTATTCTTGTGCTGCTGGCCTTCACCGTGCTGATGCGTTGGCCGCTGCCGGCCGCTGTAGCCATCCTGGTCTGGGGCATCGCCAGCTTCGCCTTGGTGCCGCCACTGCAGATGCGCGTGATGGAAGCTGCCAAGGACGCACCCAACCTGGCCTCGGCGGTGAATATCGGCGCCTTCAACTTCGGTAACGCGATTGGTGCAGCGCTGGGCGGCGCGGTAATCAATGCCGGGCTGGGCTATCCGGCGATTTCCCTGGCAGGCGCGGCCATGGCGGCGCTCGGGTTGCTGATGGTGTTGGGTTTTGCCTGGCGTTCCAGGGCGAGTGCAGCAGCGCTGGCAGGTTAACGACTTCACGCAGGGCGATGTCAGCGTGGAGACCCGGCAACAGGGTGTGGATACTTTCTGTGCCGTCGTGCAATAAAAACACCCTGCGAGCGACTCAACGTTGCGTTCGCACGGTTTGGCCGAACAGCGCATTGAAAATACGCTGCCCGTACAGGCCGACAGCCAGGCCAAGTACGATCAAGATCACCGCCAGCCCTTTGCTCATCGGCACGCTTTCATCGAACACCAGCACCGAGCCAAGCATTCCGAAAATCGGCACCAGCAGCGACAGCGGCGCCACCGTCGACACCGGGTAGGTCTTGAGCAGCGAGTTCCAGACCCAATAGGCGAACAGCGTATTGGGGTAGACCTGGAACAGGATCGACGACACCGCCGTGGCGTCCAGCTGTTGCACCAGGGCTGTGTAGCCCGCGCTGCCGTTCACCGCATAATCCAGGGCGAACAAAGGCAGCGGCGCAAAGGCGCTGGACCAGACCAGAAAGGCGAATACCTCCTGGGTCCTGGCTTTCTTGTTGATGACGTTGGCGACGCTCCAGGCGGCTGCGCCGAACAGCACCAGCAGTACGCCAGGCAGGGTCACCGAGCCATCGCTTAGCGTGATGATGCACAGCAGCCCACCCAAGGCGACCAGCATCCCCAGCACCTGGAAGCGGTTCAGCGCCTCCTTGAATACCACTCCACCCAGCAGCAGGGTAAAGAACGCGCTGAACTGCAGCACCAGCGAGGCGATACCGGCCGACAGCCCGGCCTTGATGCCCAGGTTCACGACACCCCACAAGCCGATGCCGAACACCAGGCCATAGCCGATGGTGTAGCGCCAGGGCACGTCGGGCTTGCGGATGAAGAAGATCGCCGGCAGCGCGCAGAGGCTGAAGCGAATTCCCGCCAGAATGAACGGGTCGACGCTGGCCAGGCCCAGCTTGATCACCGAAAAGTTGACACCCCAGATCGCCGTGATGAGTACGGCCAGGACGACATGCAGTGGTTTCATGGATGCTGCCTTGAGCGAGAGTGAGACGTTAGTGGGAGGTCAGTTCGAGGAACAGCCAATACAGCAGGGCCACTGCGCTGATGGCCGCGCCCAACAGGCACACGGCTACCCAGCCTGAGTGTGCATAGGTGTAGGTGGCGGCGATCGCGCCCAGTCCGCTGCCCACCGAGTAGAAGCACATGTAGGCGCCGATCAGGCGACTTTGCGCATCAGGCCGCGCGGCGAGAATCAGGCTTTGGTTGGTGACGTGCACCGCCTGCACGGCGAAGTCCAGCAGCACCACGCCCACCACCATGGCCAGCAGCGAGCTGTTGACGAACGCGATTGGCAACCATGACAGCGTCAGCAATGCCAGGGCCATTGCGGTGGTACGGTTGCCGAGCCCTCGGTCGGCCAGCCGTCCGGCTCGCGCTGCTGCCAGGGCGCCGGCTACGCCTGCCAGCCCGAACAGTCCTATCTGGGTGTGGGAAAGTGCCAGCTCCGGTTCGCTGAGCGGCAGCACCATCGAACTCCACAGTACGCTGAACGCGGCGAAGATCAGCAACGCGAAGGTGCCCCGTACGCGCAGGGTGCGTTCGCTAACGAACAGCTGAAACATCGAGCGCAGCAATGCCCGGTAGCTACCTTGCAGGGTTGGCGTGCTGGCAACCGGGAGAGTGCGCGCCAGCACCAGCGCCATGCCGATCATCAAGGCGGCAGAGGCCAAGTAGACGCTGCGCCAGCCTGCCAGGTCGGCCATCGCGCCGGAAACGAAGCGGGCCAAAAGAATGCCCAGCACTACGCCGCTGGTCACGCTGCCCACTGCCTGGCCGCGTTGTTCGGGGCTCGCCAGGGTCGCGGCGTAGGCGACCAGCACTTGCACCAGCACGGCCATCAGCCCCACCAGCACCATCGCTCCGAGCAGCACGGCCCAGTCTCGAGCCAGTCCTACCGTGCACAGCGCCACCGCTGACAGGAGCATTTGCGCGAGGATGAGTTTCCTGCGGTTCAGCAGGTCGCCCAGCGGGACGATGAACAGCAAGCCAAGCGCATAGCCGGCCTGGGTTGCGGTGACGACGATACCGATGCTGCTGGCGGGCACCGACAGGCTGTAGGCCATGGATTCGAGCAACGGTTGGGCGAAATAGACGTTGGCCACTGCCATGGCGCAGGTCATGGAGAAAAGCAGGGTCTGGTAGCGGCCCAGGGTTTGGAGCTGTGCTTCGGACACGCCCTGATACCTGCGCTTCAAGACTTTTTTCAATGGCGCATCAGGTGTATACGACATGGCTCCGTCCCTGTTTAGGTTTCAAAACGAAACCGGTTCGTTGTGTTCTACCCATTCAGGTTGTTAAATGCAACCACCTTCATCAGGACTTTTTCCAAGGATCAGGTGCTTTCCGATCACCTGGCGTTGTGTGAGGAATCATGGCCAGACAGCAACAATTGGCGCGCAGCGAATGCCCCGTGGCGCGCACACTCGAAGCGATCGGCGACCGTTGGTCGTTGATGATCATCCGCGAAGCGTTCGATGACGTACGTCGGTTCAACGAGTTTCAAAAGCGCCTGGGAGTGGCCAAGAACATCCTTGCGGTGAAGCTCAAGGGCCTGGTCGAGCTTGGGGTGTTCGAGATCCAGCCGGCATCCGATGGCAGTGCCTACAAGGAATATGTGCTCACCGAAATGGGCCGGGCTGCGTTTCCTATCGTGATCAGCCTGCGTCAGTGGGGAGAGCGCTTTTTGTATCGCGCGGGGGAAAGCCATTCGGTGCTGTTGGATAACCTGGCGGCTGAGCCGGTCGAGGTGATTACCGTGCGCGCTCGGTCAGGCAAGGTATTGAGCCCGGAGGATTGTCATCGGCGGGTGGTTCGGCGCGCAGTGTGAGTGCTTCGCCTGCGCCTGGCGGTCAAGGCGACTGGATAGCTTGAATACTGATCTGCATCTGCTCGGTTATCCATTCCAGGAACGCTGTGCACTTGGCGCTCTCCTTGAACGGTTTAGGCGACAACAGGCAGTACTTGGAGCCGTCACGCATGAACCCGAAAGGCGCAATCAACTGGCTACTGCGAAGTTCGTCCTGGACCATCAGGGCAGAGGAAATACTGGCGCCCAGCCCAGATGCCGCAGCCTGCACGCACAGGTAGAAATGCTCATATTCGAGCTTCATCGAACTGGGGGCCGACACGCCGCTCAGGCGCATCCAGTTCTCCCAGGCCATTGGCCGCGTCTTGCTGCGCAGCAGTGGCACGCCGTCCAGCTGCTGGCCCTGCCCCCAGCGCGAGGGGGTACATACCGGCCCGATCCACTCTTCACAGATGGTCTGTGCATGGATCGAATCGTCCCAATAGAAGTCGTCGCGCCGCACGGCTACGTCTGCACCTGAACGAAGAAAGTCGATAGGCCCTCCGGCCGCGAGCAGCTGCAATTGCAGGTTGGGGTGGGCGGCGTGGAAGTCTGGCAGCCGCGGTATGAGCCATTTCATGGCGATTGTCGGTTCGCAGGACACCACCAGCGTTTCCTCCCGGGATTCCCGCTGGAGCCGGTACACCGTGCTTTCGAGTTGCTCGAAGAACGGGCCTGTAAGGTTGTAGAGAAGCTTCCCGGCGTCATTGAGGAAAATCGCGCGGTTGCGCCGCTCGAACAATTCAACCCCGATCGATTCCTCCAACTGCCTCACCTGGCGACTCACCGCGCCATGGGTGACATGCAGAAGGCGCGCGGCATGAACGAAACTTTGCGTCCGGGCGGCAACGGTAAAGAAGTGAAAGGCAGTCAGGGCGGGCAATTTCATTGTCGATGAAATCTCACAGATTTTAGAAACTATAAATCGATTTTAATCTGCCGAACAAGCCGCCATGCTCCGCGTCAACCTCTGCTCAATGACGGGCTAGGGATACACGGGGAGGGAAGATATGAACACGATGGAACGCGTCAAGCCGACAGGTACTATCAGCCAAACCTATTTCGCAAGTCAGCACAGCGTTCATAATCTGTGCGAAAACATCGCGCAAAAAGATTTCTCTTTTATCTCGTCGCGAAAGCTGGCCAGCCTGCTGAGCGCCATAGAGCCAGACGTGACCGAGGATTGGGCCGAGTTCCAGCAAAGCTGGAACCGCCTGGAGCAGGACCAGTTCATGCGCGACGGAGGCACCTACCGCTTCCGCCGCCATGCCACCTACAGCGTTGCGCCAGGTGCTACCAGCGCCAAGCTGGAACCCCACCAACCCCATTACCAGAGCCTGGACTACAACAACCTCAACGGCGGTATCGCGCGGGACTTCGCCCCTATCGAGCCGGGCATTTCCCGGAACAAAGTGTTCACCGCGGCCCTTGAGCTGTGCTGCACGCTCTTCGGGCGGATGTCGCCGTTCTTCGCCTGGCATGTCGAAGTGCACCAGTTCCAGATCAACGCATCGCAATTGGCAGCCTCGCCTACCCCGGAAGGGGTGCATCGCGATGGGGTCAATTTCGTCTTCATGATGATGGTGAACCGGGTCAACGTTGTAAGCGGCGAAACCACCATCTATGACCGCAACAAAAAGCCGCTGAGCAAATACACCCTGGCCGAGGAGATGGAAGCGGCCATCGTCAACGACGAGCAGGTCATGCACGGTGTCACGCCCATCCTGCAACTCGACCCGCAGCAGCCTGCTTTCCGGGATGTCCTGGTCATCACTTTCAAAAAACGCTGAATGAATAATGAAGCGGCATGGCGACCCCATGCCGCTCGGAGAGGTAGTCCATGAATGAATTGATAGCGGTGGCGGTAATCACGGTGCTTGCAGTGATCAGCCCTGGCCCGGACTTCGCGATGGTCACGCGCAACAGCTACACCTACGGGCGGCGCAGCGGCCTGTTGTCGGCCTTTGGGATTGCCTGCGGAGTGCAGGTGCATGTGTTTTATACCGTGTTCGGCATCGCGCTTATCATCACCCACTCGCCTGTCTTGTTCATGGCGATGAAGTTGGTGGGCGCAGGGTATCTGGTCTACCTGGGGTGGAAATCGCTGACCAGCAAGTCGACGTTGCAGCTTGGCATCGCAAGCGGCCCACAACCCTCGGCAGCCAAGGCCTTCGGCATGGGGTTCCTGACCAATGCCTTGAACCCCAAGACCATGCTGTTCGTCGTCGCCACCTATAGCCAGGTGGTCCAGGCCACCAATTCGCTGGGCGTCAACTTCGCCTATGGCCTGTTCATGTCGGTATCGCACTGGTTGTGGTTCAGCCTGGTGGCAATCTTCTTTTCCGCCGAGGCGTTGCGCCAACGCATGCTTGCCAAGCAACAGGTGATCGACAAGGTGATCGGTTCTGCGTTGATCGGGTTGGGTATCAGTCTGGTTCTGCCAGGGGTAGGTCGCTGATGTCGGCCTCTGTCAAATTGGCCTGCATCGATCTCGAGGGCGTACTGGTGCCTGAGTTGTGGCCGAAAATTGCGGTGCACAGCGGTGTGAAGGAGCTGTTCGCGACGACGCGTGAAATTCCTGACTACGACGCACTGATGCGCCAGCGCATCGGCTTGCTGCGCGAGCATGGCCTCAGCTTGGCGGCGGTTCAGGGCATCATCCAGGCCGTCCAGCCATTTGCCGGCGCCGCTGCGTTCCTGCAAGCGCTCGAGGCGAAGGGGTACAGGGTCAACATCATCTCCGACTGCTTCCAGGAGCTTGCGGCGCCCTTGCTACACGCCTTGGGCGGGCCGGCTACTTTTTGCCACCGCTTGCTGACGGATGACCAAGGGTTCGTATCGGGCTGCGCTTATTTTCCAAGGCGTGGCAAGGTAGAGCACGTCGAAAACGCCCAGGCTGATGGCATGCAGGTGCTGGCGGTGGGGGATGCGTTCAATGACCTGGCCATGCTCAGGCGCGCCGACCAAGGCTTTCTGATCAACCCTTCCCTGGCAACGCTGCAAGCCGCCCCGGATTTGCCGACCGTGCGAGACCTCGGCGAAATTCTCAGGCAGGTTGCCTGAGTGGCCTTGCAGTTATCCCGGGGTGTTGTCGCCTGCCAGCCCGCCTTACTGGGCTGCCGCGAAGAACGCCATCGGCACGGCCTTCAAGGCGCCATCCAGGTTGCGATAGCGGGTGTACTCGCCGGAGGTCGGCAGCAACCGCCCACGCTCGACCATCCGCCGTCCGTCGAGCAGGTAGCGTACTGTCTGCTCCTTGCCGTACTCGGTCGACAGGCCCTGGTTCAGGTCCGCCGCGAGAAGCCGCATCGACTCATCGATACAGCCTTCGAGCAACGCATTGACCTTCTCGGGGTCTAGCCCGCCGTCATCGATGCAATGCTCACCACAGCGGCGCATCGACAAGCTCTGCACCTCGATGCGCGTGCGATACAGCAAGCTGCCGGCGATATCCTGCAGCTCTACCTGGCTTACCAGCACGAAGCTGCCGCGATCGGGGCTTACCAGCACCTGCGGGGTGATACGCAGGCTCGCGCTGACCGGCCCGCTGGACGGCCGCAGCCCGGAATTGCCGGCGGCTTGCCCATAGCGCTGCTGGAGCTTGCCATTGTAGGGGTGGTCGGCCAGCAACACGGCCATCGGTTGCGCGGCCAGCTTGGCATCGCGGGCCGCTTCACGCTGCAAGGACGCAGCGCCCACCTGGGTGTTGATCGCGCTGGCCAGCAGCAGGCCGATGGCACCGCCGCCGGAGGTGGCGTGGTGGGCCAGCGACTGGTTGGTCTCGCGGGCTTTCTCGGCAGCCTTGGCGTCGATCATCAGGCTGGCATCGACCCAACCCGCCGACGGCGTTTGCACCTCGACCCGCGCGCCATGCTCGTTCAGGTAGCGCAGCGCAGTGGGGTCGTGGATATCGGCCGGGCGTGGCGCCTGCTGGGCGCAGCCGCTTAGCAGCAGCGCCAGCAACAGCCCTCGCTTCATTGCGAGAACGGCGTGACGAACAGCTGGCGGCTGTTATCCACAGCCTGGTAGAAGGCGTTGGACAGGTTGCCATAGGCCGGCTGGTCCCACTCGCCCTGCGCGGGCTGGGTGACTTCGAAACGCTTGAACCACAGCAAGCGGCTGTCCTGCACGTCCACCAGGATACCGCGGCCTGCCACCACCGGAATTGGCGCGCTGGTCGGCACGATGCTGTAGTAGCTGCGGGTCGCGCCGGTGCTGTCGATGGCCACCAGCAGCAGGCGGTCGATTCCGTAGGCGGCCTTCAGGGAGGTGATGTCACGCTCCATGTAGCCTTCCTTGAACTTGGTTTCCTTGTACTTGGCCAGGTCGATGCGTTCTTCGATGCGCTTGGTCTTGTAGCCCTTGGCCTGGAGCTTGGCGATGATGGCGTCCGGCAGGGTGTTGACGTCGGCCAGGTCCCAGGTGCTGACGTGATCGCTGAGCTTGCTGTTCACCCCGGTGTTGATCGCCAGGTCCAGCAGGCCCTGGTTGCCGGTGAGCATCAGGCGCGGTGGCGTGACGGGGGTCATGGCCACGCCGATGACTTGTTCCTTGTCGGCCCAGAACTGCTGGTCGAGTTCAACAGGGGGCTGGATGTTGGCGCAGCCGGTGAAGATCAGGCACAGCAGAAGTACTGCGCATCCTTGCAAGTAACGCATGGGGTATTCCTTGAAATGGCCGTTGACGCTGGCACTGGTAGCCAGTGGCCTGCCACGATAATGGCAATTGGGCATCACTTCAAGGAGTGATTATCACTTCTGGGGGGATGGATCAAAACTGCACGCAACTGGGCTGTCCCACGTGGGCAGGCTTACCCTGCCGTTGCCGCTTCGAGCGCCCGGGCCGCCTGGCTCACCGCCTCGGCGCGGATGGCATGGCGTTCGCGGCTCGCTGCCAGGCAGCGCTCGACGATCCGCGCTGGCGAAGTGTGGGGTGTTCCGCCGGGGAAAGGCGGTTCGGGGTCGTATTCGATTTGCAACTGGATCTGCCTGGCCGTGTCCTCGTCGAGCATCAACCCCACGGCCTTGAGTGCCATGTCGATACCTGAGGTCACGCCCCCGGAGGTGAACAGCGTGCCGTCCACGCACATGCGCGAGGCGTCGGCAATCGCACCGAAGGCAGGCAGGAATTCCCGTGCCTGCCAGTGGCACGCCGCACGTTTTGCGCGCAGCAACCCGGCGGCGCCCAATAGCAGCGACCCAGTGCAGATGCCGAGGATGAACCTGGCTTGCGCGCCTTGGCGGGCGGTGAAGGCGACCCAGTCAGGATCGAGCATTACCGTGTCGGTGCCTGGGCCGCCAGGCACCACCAGCAGGTCGCATGACCTGGCGCTGTCGAAAGTGGCGGTGGGGAGCAGCGTCAGGCCACGGTCGGATTGAACGGGGTCCATCGAAGAAGAGACGAAGTCGATGGTGAAACCCGGCGCGCGTGCCAGCACCTCGTAAGGGCCGGTGAGGTCGAGTTGAGTCAGTGCAGGAAACAGCAGAAAATTCACGTGCATGTGTAGGCTCCTGTAAGCACCTCAAGGTAGATCCCAAGGTAAAGACTCTCATGAACGAATGCGCGCCAAAAACGCTGGATACCGCGCCAATTCGAGTTGGCTTCCTGGTTTTCCCTGGGTTCCAACCCATCGACCTGAGCGGGCCTTGGCAAGCCTTCGCCGCCGCCAATGAAGAGATGCATGCGCTGCGCTATGTGCTCAGCACCCATGGCCCGGCCGAGGTGGCCGCTACCAGCGATGGGGCGCTGCGTGTGCTGGTCGATCAGCCACTTGAACCCGTAGCGACGCTGCACACGCTGATCGTGCCCGGTGGTGAGGGGGTACATGCGGCGCTGGAAAACCCTGAGGTGCGAAGGTGGCTGGTTACGCAGGATCACCAGACCCTGCGCACTTGCAGTGTCTGCACGGGGGCATTCCTTTTGGCGGCGGCGGGCCTGCTCGAAGGGCAGCGGGTGACCACTCACTGGCGCAAGGCTGACGCCCTGCGCCAGGCATTTCCTACGCTTGCGGTGTGTGACGAGCGCATTTTCTGTGAAAGCGGCAAGTACTGGACCAGCGCGGGGGTGACCGCAGGCATCGACCTGGCGCTGGCGCTGATCGAGCGCGACTGCGGTGCGTTGGTTGCGCAGAAAGTGGCGCGCCGCCTGGTGGTCCACCTGCGTCGCCAGGGAGACCAGCGGCAGTACAGCGAGGTCTTGCGCATGCAAGACCGTGCCGGCGTGCCCTTCAAGGCATTGATTGAACGGATCGAGCGCGACCTGGCCCTGCCTTGGACCGTCGATGACATGGCCGAGGCCAGCAACATGTCGCGACGTACCTTCCAGCGCAAGTTCAAGAAGAGTTTCGGTATGACTTCGCTCGCGGTGCTCAAGGCCTTGAGGCAGGAGCGAGGGCACAACCTACTGGCGGCTGGCACCTTGCCCCGCAAGGAAGTGGCGCGACAGGTCGGGCTGAGTGTCGTGGAGCTGGGCGGTGAACCGCCCCACGGCTAGAGGGGGGAACGCCGACTGCCACCTGGCCCGGCCATTTTTACCTGGTCGATGTTCTGCAGGAATGCCTTGAGAATCGGCGAGGGGTTGTCGCTTCTGTAGCCCGCAGCCAAATCCACGGTAGGTTGGTCTCCCTTCAGGCGTCGGCTGACGATGGTCCAGGGCAGTAGCGGCTCTACATAGGCCGGAAGAATCGCCACGCCCCCCGTTGAGCGTATCAGCGAGATACCCGTGCCGTAGTCATCCAGGAAGTAGTTGGACGTCACCTGGATATTGCGGCTGGCAAAGTACTCGGCGACCACGTCGCGCAATACATGGGGAATGTGCGAATAGCCAATGAAGGTTTCCTTGGCCAGTTCGGCTGGGTCGATATCGCCCACCGACGCCAGCCGGTGGTCGCTCGGCATGATGACCAGCAGCGGCTCCTTGGCGACCACGTCGAAGCACACGCCGGGGCGAGGCTCCACCCGCAGGAAGCCGAGGTCCACATCGCCACGCTGGATCGCGTCGGCCAATGACGGGGACTGCAAGCTGGTCACCTTGATCTCGATGTTGGGCAACTCGAATTGCAGCACCCGTGTGACATTGGCCAGCCAGTCCACTTCCTGGCCCGTCAGGAACCCCACCGAAAGCACCTGTTTGGCAGGCTTCGCAGCACGTCGTGCGGCGGCGATGGCTTCATCCGCATGGCTGAGCACCAGCCGTGCCTGCTCCAGGAAGGCGCTGCCTGCGGGGGTCAATTCCACGCCCCGGGCCTTGCGGATGAACAGCTCTGCGCCCACTTCGTCTTCCAGGTCACGCAACTGCCGGCTCAACGAGGGCTGAGCGGTGTGCAGGCGGTTGACGGCGGCAGAAGTCAGGTTGCCTTCCTCTGCCACGGCCACGAAGTAGCGAATGTGCCGCAGTTCCATATGAGCGATACCTGTTAGGCATGGGTGCTGTCGAACAAAGTCTTTCTCAAGTGTGCCGGATTTTCCTACAGTAATTCCATCGAGTCACCGTTTCGGTTCAGCAAGGTCTTAGTACGCCAAAGATCTTTTCCTAAGGCTCGCAAGGACGTGGCAATCACGC
The DNA here is from genome assembly GCF_042709235.1 of Pseudomonas sp. LS_2. Lineage (NCBI taxonomy): Bacteria > Pseudomonadati > Pseudomonadota > Gammaproteobacteria > Pseudomonadales > Pseudomonadaceae > Pseudomonas > Pseudomonas sp. LS_2. Next base: position 55,440 of record NZ_JAVAYC010000030.1, read on the forward strand.
CTCATGCTTCATGGCTATTGCTTGAAGCAGACATGCTGCGCGCCGGACGGCATTCATCGATATCTCCCAACACTCCCTCGGGCACATGGCTCGACGGGCAGGTTTTGCCTCTCATCCAGGCCTTGGGCCTCGAGGCGCATTCATCAGGAGCTTTCCCATGAGCAAGATCGCAATCGTCACTGGTGCCAACCGTGGCCTGGGCCGCAACGCCGCCATCAGCATCGCCAAACAGGGCGGCGACGTGGTCATCACTTACCGCAACGGCGAGGCCGAGGCCCACGCGGTGGTCGAGGAAATCCGCCAACTGGGGCGCAAGGCCGTGGCGCTGCAACTGGATGTCAGCAATGTTTCCAGCTTCGGCGGCTTCAGCGAGCGCCTGGTCCAGGCGCTGAAAAGCGGGTGGAACCGTACGACCTTCGATTTCCTGCTGAACAATGCCGGCCACGGTGCCATGGCGCCCTTTGCCGAAACCACCGAGCAGCAGTTCGACGAGCTGTTCGATGTGCATGTGAAAGGGGTGTTCTTCCTGACCCAGGCGCTGCTGCCGGTGATCGCCGATGGCGGGCGTATCGTCAACTATTCCTCGGGCCTTACGCGGGTTTCCTTCCCAGGCTTCTCGGCGTATTCCGCCGCCAAAGGGGCGGTGGAAATTCTCACCCTGTACATGGCCAAGGAGCTGGGCAGCCGTGGCATTGCCGTGAATACCGTGGCCCCTGGCGCGATCGCCACCGACTTCCTCGGCGGCGCGGTGCGTGACATGCCTGATCTTAATGCGCAGTTCGCCGGCATGACCGCCCTCGGCCGCGTGGGTGTGCCAGACGATATCGGCCCGATGGTGGCCAGCCTGTTGTCGGAGAACAACCGCTGGGTCAATGCGCAGCGTATCGAGGTGTCTGGCGGTCAGGTCATCTGACAGCCCGCTCGAACCCTCGCTTCGCGGCAGGGGCGAAACCCGTGTCGGCGTCGTGACTTTCACTTCGTACCGGCCACGCCGTCACCTCGATCATTCCCCAGCCGCGAAGGAGATGCCCAGATGCTGACTCACTACAAGACCGCCGGCCATCTGGCCTGCGGTCGCCACGGCGACAGCCTGGTTTCCACCACCGAACTGACCCGCGTGAAGTGCCGCAACTGGATTGGCGCGACAGCTGGGGCGCGCGGCTGACGGAGATGGCCGGGCGGCAGCGGTTGCCTAAGCACTTCCTGTGACAGGGCGTGCTGTTGGCGCAGTAGGCTTGTGTGATTGTGTGTCTCGTTCCATTGAATCTTCTCGCTTCTGTGTAGGAAGCGTCTCTTTCGTTGCTGACTAGGCAATATCTGACCTTGTACCTGCTAGGTTCCCGAGCTTTTCAAGCAAGGGAACCTGCACATGCTTCGCGTCAATCTGAATGGCAAAGGCCAGGCACTGGATGGCGACACCACCACTACCGGTGCCACCTGCATCGCCAGCGGTGTTGGCTATCGCTCGAACAATCGGGAGGTGCTGCGCCAGGGCGACAGCACCACCCCATGCCCTGAGTGCGGCAAGGTCGGCACCCTTGTCGAAGGGGTGCCGTTCTTTATCTCCAACGGTCGACCCGTGGCGGTGGACGGCGCACTGAAAGTGCAGGAGGTGTGCAGGGCCGGAGAAACAGAAGAGTGCAAGAAGGTTCGGTTTACCGAGACAGGAAGCTTTATGGGTGGGCTAGGAGGTGGTGCGGTAGGAGCTAAGGCTGCATTGGCTGCCAGCAACACCGTCTGCGGGGCTTTCGCCATAGGTACCGGCGGTATTGGGGCGCCCGTGTGTGCGATTTTGCTGGTCGGAGGAGGGTCGTTAGTTGGCGGCTGGTTAGGGGGCGAGGGAGGGGAGCGAGTTGGAGAGGTGATCTATGAGCGAGTTTATTAATCCTTATTTGTGGTCAAGTAACGCGCAGTTACTTGCATTGGTAACTCCGTTCTTGATATCGGGCGTTGGTCTCATTATGAGTGGCCGGATCGCTGCGGGGGATGGCTTCGATGTTCTGTTCGACACTGTTCGAAGCAGCCCATGGGTAGAACGTCAGAAAACGCACCTGGGGACTTTGAGTTTCAAGTCTCGGTGGATGCTGGTTTGCACAATCGGAGGTGTTCTGCTCTGCAGTAGATTTCATATCCGTAGAGGGCTTCTGGATAAATCCGAAATTGAACGGATACCCAGCAGATTGAAGACCTGCCTGCTGTGGTCCATTTGGTTGAATTTCATAGGTTTGCTGTTGCTGTCGATAATCGTCGGGCTCTACAAATTTGCTGAAGCCGTGTAATAGCCTAACCCCAATAGCCCCGCCTATGCGGAGCTATTGGTTATCCAGACACTGGGTGATCTGATTGCTACCCACGCCCTCCCCGCGAAGTGAGCAGCAGCGCCAAGATGAACTGCCCCGCCAACACCAGCACGATGGTCGGCG
>NZ_JAVAYC010000031.1:0-55038 GCF_042709235.1 Pseudomonas sp. LS_2
CAGGAGAATGCGCTGGGTCGCACAACACCTGGCCCTGCTGCCACGCAGTCCCCGTGATATGTTTCCCTCTCAGACCCGACCGCCTTCAGAGAGCGCGCAATGGCTTACAGCACTTCACTGCACCCCGGCTTCATGATCGTCCATGGCAACCGCCTGGATGACCTGCGCGGCCTGGTGGTGAGCTGGATGCGACGCTATCCACTGGCGCCTCTGGAAAATGAAATTGCCCTTGTACAGAGCAACGGTATCGCTCAGTGGCTGAAGCTGGCCCTGGCCGAGGACCCGCAGAGTGACGACCAGGGCGGTTGTGGTATCGCTGCCGCCATCGATGTGCAGCTGCCTGGCAGCTTTCTTTGGCAGCTTTACCGACGTGTGCTGGGGCGTGAGGAAATTCCCGAGGTCTCTCTGCTCGACAAGACTCCGCTGACCTGGCGCTTGATGCGACTGTTGCCTGAGCTGATTGATCGACCGCACTTCCAGCCCTTGAAACGTTTCCTCACCGACGACAGTGACCTGCGCAAGCGCTATCAGCTCGCGGAGCGTCTGGCCGACCTGTTCGACCAATATCAGGTTTACCGCGCCGATTGGCTCAAGGACTGGGCGGCTGGTGAACATGTGCTCAACACGGCCCGTGGTGACCGCAAAGCGATGGCGCCTGGTGACTGCTGGCAGGCCGAATTGTGGAAGGCACTGCTCGAAGATGTAGGTGAAGCTGGCATGGCGCAAAGTCGTGCAGGTGTGCACCAGCGCTTCGTCGCACGCATCGCTACCCTCGATCAGGCCCCGCCAGGGCTACCCTCTCGGGTCATCGTTTTCGGCATCTCCTCACTGCCAGCGCAAGCCCTGGAGGCTCTGGCCGGTCTGGCCCGCTTCAGCCAAGTCCTGCTGTGCGTGCACAACCCCTGCCGCCACCACTGGGCAGACATCGTCGCCGACAAGGACCTGCTGCGTCACCAGTACAAACGCCAGCAGCGTAAACACGGCATGCCTTTGCAGCTGGACGACGAAGCGCTGCACCAGCACGCCCATCCATTGCTTGCGGCCTGGGGTAAGCAGGGTCGCGACTATATCAACCTGCTCGACAGCTACGACGACCCGGGCAGCTACAGTGGCGTTTTCAGTGACGGTCGCATCGATTATTTCAACGCCGAAACCCCGGGGACCCTGCTCGGCCAATTACAGGATGACATCCTCGAGCTGCGTCCTCTGGCTGAAACCCGCGAACAATGGCCGCCGGTCGATCCGACCAAGGACCGTTCCGTACGCTTCCACATCGCCCACAGCCCTCAGCGCGAGGTGGAGATTCTCCACGACCAGTTGTTGGCTCGCTTCAGCGCCGATCCGACCCTGCGTCCAAGGGATGTCATCGTCATGCTCCCGGCGATCGACGACTACGCCCCCCATATCCGTGCAGTGTTTGGGCAACTGGAGCGCAGTGACCCGCGCTACATCCCCTTCACCCTTACCGACCAGGGCCAGCGCGGCCGCGACCCGCTGCTGATCGCTCTGGAACATCTGCTCAAGCTGCCTGATAGCCGCTTTGCTGTCAGTGAAGTGCTCGACTTGCTCGACGTTCCCGCCATACGCGCCCGCTTCGCGATTCAGGAAAGCGACCTGCCAACCCTGCATCGCTGGATCGAGGGGGCAGGCATTCGCTGGGGGCTCAGTGCCGAGCAGCGCGCCAGCCTGGGCTTGCCCGAGGGGCTTGAGCAGAACAGTTGGCGCTTCGGTGTGCGACGCATGCTGCTCGGCTATGCCGTGGGCGTTGGGGAGGGTTACGACGGTATAGAGCCCTACGACGAAATCGGCGGTCTTGATGCTGCCCTGATCGGCCCGCTGGTTGCGCTGCTCGACGCGTTGGACGTCGCCTGCCAGACGCTTGTACAACCGGCCAGCGCCGTAGAGTGGGGCGCACGCTTGCACGCGTTGCTACAGGTATTTTTCCTGGCCGAAAGCGAGCACGACGAACTCATCCTGGTGCAGTTGCAGGACCTGCGTGACACCTGGCTCGAAACCTGTGACACCGTTGGCCTGCATGAGCCGTTGCCGCTCACCGTGGTACGCGAGGCTTGGCTTTCGGGGCTGGACCAGGGCTCGTTGTCCCAACGCTTCCTGGCAGGTTCGGTCAACTTCTGTACCCTGATGCCCATGCGTGCCATTCCCTTCCGCGTGGTATGTCTGCTAGGCATGAACGATGGCGATTACCCGCGCGCGCAGCCACCGCTGGACTTCGACCTGATGGCCAGCGACTACCGTCCCGGCGATCGATCACGACGCGAGGACGACCGCTACCTGTTGCTTGAAGCCCTGCTGTCGGCCCGCGACCAGCTTTATGTGAGCTGGGTTGGGCGGAGCATTCGCGATAACAGCGAAAGACCGGCCTCAGTGCTGATCGGCCAGTTGCGTGATCATCTGGCGAGTGGCTGGAAACTGCTGGAAGCCAAGGAAGGGCAACGCGAGGAGGCAGGCCTGCAACTGCTCCATGCATTGACCCAGGAGCACCCCCTGCAACCGTTCAGTCCGCGGTACTTCAAAAAGGGGAGCGCGTTGTTCAGTTACGCCCACGAATGGCAGGTGCTGCACATGCCCACCGAGACAGCGCATGCTGCTGTGGAAAGCCTGGGGCCGTATAGCAGCGATGAGCCCCTGAGCCTGACCCAGTTGCAGGACTTCCTGCGTAACCCGGTAAGGCATTTCTTCACCCACCGCTTGAAGGTGTTTTTCGAAGCCCTGGAGGCTCCCACGCCCGACGAAGAACCCTTCGTGCTCGATGCGCTGCAACGCTACAGCCTGAGCGAGCATCTGCTCAGCGCCGCCCTGGCCGAACCGGACAACGCCGAGCAAGCCTTGGTAGGACAGGCTCGCCGACTCCAGGCAAGTGGCCTGCTGCCGCTGGCAGGTTTTGGCGAGAGCCTGCAGGTTGAACTGATCCAGCCTCTGCCCGACCTTGTGCAACGCCATCGCCAATTGCTGGCCTGCTGGCCCGACGTTGTCGAAGGGGCTTTGCCGATACATTTCGAGCGCGGCACCTTGTGCCTCGATGGCTGGCTGGGCCGGGTCCACCAAGGCGAAGGCCAGGGGCTGTTGAGTGTAACCACGGTGCCTAACAGCCTTGGCGTCGGGCGCAATGGCATCAAGTGGCACCGCCTGATCCCGGCATGGGTGGTGCATCTGGCGGGCTGTGCCGCAGGTTATCCACTGCACAGCGCATTGGTAGCAAGCGACCTGACGTTGCTGCTCGAGCCACTGCCTCAAGGCCACGCGCAAGAGTTGTTGGGCGATCTGCTGGTGGCCCGCCAGGCCGCCATGCACTCGCCATTATCGGTAGCCCCCAAGACAGCGTTTGCCTGGCTGGCACAGCAAGATTCGGAAAAGGCGCAGGCGGCGGCCCAGCGCGCCTACGAAGGCGACGGGCAGAACAGTTTCGGTGAGCGCAGCGAAAGCCAGGCCCTGGCTCGACAATTTGCCGACTTCGCCGCCCTGGTGGCCGACGAAACCTTCGAAGGCTGGTGTGAAACCCTGTACCGCCCGTTATTCGCCGCACCGTGGCGAACGCTCGGCAACCCGGAGAGTGCCCAATGACCCAGGCCCGCCCCTTGGCGTTGAGCTTTCCCCTGCGTGGCAGTCAGCTGATCGAGGCCAGTGCCGGTACTGGCAAGACCTTCACCATCTCCGCCCTGTACCTGCGCCTGGTTCTTGGCCATGGCGGTGAGCAAGGCTTTGCCCGCGAACTGTTGCCGCCACAGATATTGGTGGTGACCTTCACCGATGCGGCCACCAAGGAGTTGCGCGAGCGCATCCGTGCACGTCTCGCCGAAGCTGCTCGGTTCTTCCGTGGCGAACTGGACGGGGCCGATCCACTGTTGCACCAGCTGCGCGACGATTACCCGGCCGACCAGTGGGGGCGATGTGCAAGCCGCCTGGAAGTTGCGGTGCAGTGGATGGACGAGGCCGCAGTGTCGACCATCCACGGCTGGTGCCAGCGCATGCTGCGCGAGCACGCTTTCGACAGCGGCAGCTTGTTCACCCAGACCCTGGAGACGGACCACAGCGAATTGCTGGGTCAGGTCATGCGCGACTACTGGCGGCGCTTTTGCTACAGCATGCATGGCGAGGCCTTGGCTTGGGTGCGTAGCCACTGGGTAAGCCCCAGCGCATTGTTGCCGAGGATCCGGCCGTTGTTTGGTCGTGCAGATGCCGCTCAGGAGGTTTCGCCCCATGCCCTGATCGATGAGGCTTTGCAGCAGCGTGCTGCGAAGCTTGTGGAGCTCAAGGCGCCATGGAGCCGGTGGGCCGAAGAGCTGCAGGACATCTGCCACACTGCCGTGGCCGCGAAACAGGCTGATGGCCGCAAGCTGCAGGCCCGCTATTTCGAGCCATGGTTCGACAAGTTGCGCGCATGGGCTGGCGATGAGCAGGCCGTGGAACTGGACCTGGGCACGGGCTTCACGCGGCTGACGCCCACGGGTCTGGCCGAGGCCTGGAAGGTCGGGGAACCACCGGATCACCCCGCCTTGCACGCCATGCAAATGTTGCCGACGCAACTGAAAAACCTGCCAGGGCCCGATGCGCAAGTGCTCGAACACGCCGCCGCCTGGGTGTCGGCGCGCTTCGAGGTGGAGAAGCGCCGGCGTGCCGAGATGGGCTTCGATGACATGCTGCTGCGGTTGGAATACGCATTGTCTGGCGAGGCAGGCGAGCGACTGGCGGGGCTGATACGTGAGCAGTTCCCGGTGGCCTTGATCGACGAGTTTCAGGATACCGACCCCGTCCAGTACGGGATCTTCCAGCGCATCTACAAGATCAACGAAAACAACCCGGAAACCGGGCTATTCATGATTGGCGACCCCAAGCAGGCGATCTACGCCTTCCGCGGCGCCGATATCTTCACCTATCTGGCGGCACGCCGTGCTACCGCCGGGCGCTTGCACAGCCTGGACACCAACTATCGTTCCAGCCAAGCCATGGTCGAGGCCGTCAACCGGGTGTTCCTGCAAGCCGAGGCGCGTGCCGAAGGCCGGGGGGCTTTCCTGTTTCGGGAGGCCGATGACAACCCGTTGCCTTTCGTCGACGTGCGGGCCAAGGGGCGAAGCGAGCAACTGCTGATCGACGGCCAGCCATGCGTGGCCTTGCAGTGCTGGCAGTTGCATAGCGACGAACCGGTTTCCAGTGCCCACTACCGCCAGCAGATGGCCGCCAGTTGCGCCAGCCATATCGTGGCCTTGCTCAATGGCGGGCAGCGCCAGGTCACGGGTTTCAGTCGCGATGGCGTGATCACCCCGTGCCTGCCTTCGGACATTGCCATTCTCGTGCGCGATGGTCGCGAAGCCCAACTGGTTCGTGCCGAACTCGCCATGCGCAGTGTGCGTAGCGTCTACCTGTCGGATAAGGACTCGGTATTCGCCGCCCAGGAAGCCCACGACCTGCTGGCCTGGCTCAAGGCCTGCGCCGAGCCCGACAGTGAGCGCTTGCTCAAGGCTGCGCTGGCCAGCTTGACTCTCGACCTGCCTTTGCTTGAACTGGAGCGGCTGAACCAGGACGAACGGGTCTGGGAGGCTTGGGTCATGCGGTTCCGTCTGTACCGTGAGACCTGGCAGCGCCAGGGCGTGCTGCCGATGCTGCGGCGCCTGCTGCACGACTTCCAGCTACCGCGTACGTTGATAGGCCGCAGCGATGGCGAGCGGGTACTGACCAACCTGCTGCACTTGGCCGAGCTGTTGCAGCAAGCTGCCGGTGAGCTGGATGGCGAGCAGGCGTTGATCCGCCACCTGGCCGAACAGCTGGCTGGCTCGGGGCACGCGGGGGAGGAGCAGATCCTGCGTCTGGAAAGTGACGAGCAGTTGGTCAAGGTGGTGACCATCCACAAGTCCAAGGGCCTGGAGTATCCGCTGGTCTACCTGCCATTCATCTGTACCAGCAAACCGGTGGATGGTCAGCGCCTGCCGCTCGCCTGGCATGACAGCGAAGGCAATGCGCATTTGACCCTTACTCCGGGTGATGAGGAAATCGCTCGTGCCGACGACGAGCGTCTGGCCGAAGACCTGCGTTTGCTCTACGTCGCCCTGACTCGTGCCCAGCATGCCTGCTGGCTGGGTGTTGCCGACCTCAAGCGCGGAAGTCAGAAAGTATCGCAACTTCACCGCAGCGCGCTGGGCTACCTGCTCGGTGGCGGTGAGTCGCTGGCGACATCCGGGCAACTGACACTGTGGTTGCAACGCTTGTGTGGTGACTACGCCAGCATTGCGCACATGGCTCCGCCGGAGGCCAATACGCAGCGCTACATCGCCCGCGATGACGGCGCCGAGCTACTGCCTGCGCGAAAGCCCCGCCGGGCGGCTTCGGAACAATGGTGGATCGCCTCATACAGCGCCCTGCGTATCGGCGACCAGACCTTGGGTGCCGACAGCTCTCAGGCCCAGCAACTGCTGGACGACGAAGGCCTGGATGCACAGCGTGCACGCGAGGTGGCAGCAGAGAGTGGCGATATCCACCGCTTCCCTCGTGGCCCCAACCCCGGCACCTTCCTTCATGGGCTGCTGGAGTGGGCAGGGCGCGAAGGTTTCGCCGAGGTGAGCGCACAACCGGCATTGATCGAGCGGATGGTGGGTCAGCGCTGCAATCGCCGTGACTGGACCGGCTGGATTCCCGCTTTGAACCAATGGTTGCAGCAGTTGCTGGACCAGCCCCTGGCATTGACTGCCGAAGGGCCGGAGCTGAGGCTCTCGCAGCTACGGCAGTACCAGATCGAAATGGAGTTCTGGTTCGCCAGCCACAAAGTGGATGCCGTGCGCCTCGATCAACTGGTCACCCGAGCGACACATGGCGGCGCCGCACGGCCGGCGGCCTTGGCAACCCAGCTCAATGGCATGTTCAAGGGTTTCATCGACCTGGCCTTCGAACTGGATGGCCGCTACTACGTGGCGGACTACAAGTCCAACTGGCTCGGCCCCGACGACCAGGCCTATAGCGCCCTGGCCATGGAGCAGGCGATCCTCGAGCACCGCTACGACCTGCAGTACGTACTCTACCTGCTGGCACTGCATCGCCAGTTGCGTGCACGCCTGCCCGATTACGACTACGACCACCATATCGGCGGTGCCCTGTTCATCTTCCTGCGGGGTATTGGCAGCTCAGGCCATGGCCTGACTTTCACGAAGCCGCCCCGTGCCTTGATCGAGCAGCTCGATGCGCTGTTCAGTGGCGCGGCCGAGCCCGCCCAGCAAGACCTGTTCGCCGGAGCCGCACCATGACCCGAAGCCTCGATGACCTGTTGCCCACCCCTTTGCAGGCCGTGCACCTGGCAACCCTGGCTCCGCTGCGTAACAGCCAGGACCTTTTGGTACTGCTCGACCGCTGGGTCGAGCGTGGCTGGCTACGGGCGCTTGACCGTGCCTTCGTAAGTTTCCTCGAGGAGCGCGTACCTGGCAGCGACCCCCTGTTGCTGCTGGCTGCTGCCTTGGCCAGCCACCAACTGGGCCATGGCCATGTCTGCCTGGACCTCGAGCAGGCCCTGGCCGAGCCGGACTTCGCCTTGTCGCTGCCGCCGGAGGGCGATGCCTTGGTTGGCCCGTTGCTGTTGCCTTCGCAACTGCTCCTGGGCCTAGATCTCGAAACCTGGCGCCAACGCATCGTTGGCAGCGAGCTGGTAGCCCTTGGCGATACGCCAGGGCAGGGCGCGCGTCCGCTGGTACTCAGCGGCTTGCGCCTCTACCTGCGCCGTTACTGGCGCTACGAGCGCAGCATCGACGCCACATTGCACCAACGCCTGCAAACGCACCAGGCGGTCAGCGCCGACCTGCCCACACGCCTGGCGCAGTTGTTCGAAGAGGGAGCCCCAGGCGACCAGGTCGATTGGCAAAAGCTCGCCTGCGCCTTGGCCACCCGTGCAGCATTCAGCATCGTCACGGGGGGGCCCGGCACCGGCAAGACCACCACGGTGGTGCGTCTGCTGGCACTGTTGCAGGCACCTGCGGTGGAGCAGGGCCGCCCCTTGCGCATTCGCCTGGCGGCACCCACCGGCAAGGCGGCAGCACGCTTGACCGAGTCCATCGGCCAGCAGGTCGAGCGGCTGCAGGTGGGGGACGAGGTGCGCGCGCAGATTCCAACCGAGGTCAGTACTGTCCACCGCTTGCTGGGCAGCCGTCCGGGCTCCCGGCATTTCCGCCATCACGCAGGCAACCCGTTGCCGCTGGATGTACTGGTGGTGGACGAAGCCTCGATGATCGACCTGGAAATGATGGCCAACCTGCTCGACGCAATGCCACCGCTCGCCCGCCTGGTCTTGTTGGGTGACAAGGACCAACTGGCATCGGTCGAGGCCGGTGCGGTGCTCGGTGACCTGTGCCGCGATGCCGAGGACGGCTGCTACTCGCCGGCGACCCAGGCGTGGCTCGAGCAGGTGGGTGGGCAATCACTGGCCAACAGTGGCTTGAAGCCCGGCGACGAGCAGCTCAACCCCCTGGCCCAGCAGGTGGTGATGCTGCGTCATTCGCGACGCTTCGGCGAAGGCAGTGGCATCGGCCAGCTGGCACGTCTGGTCAATCGCCAGCAGGCCCAGGCTGCCCGTGACCTGCTCAGCCTGCCGCCGGACGATGTGTTCGGCCTGTCGCTGCGTGGCGAGCAGGACCGGGCCTTCGATCGCTTCCTGCTCGATGGCCTCAACCGAGGCGCTGACGGCCCGCAAGGCTATCGACATTACTTGCGCAGCATCGGTCGACTGCGTCCGGCTCCTGGTACTGCGGCCGATGACCCGCGTTGGGAGCACTGGGCTGGCGAAGTGCTGCGCAGCTTTGAGGACTTCCAGTTGCTGTGCGCGGTGCGCAAGGGGCCGTGGGGCGTGGTGGGGCTGAACGAGCGGGTGGCGCGCGTGCTCGGTGCTGCTGGGCTGATCGACAACCAGCAAATGTGGTACGAAGGGCGACCGGTGCTGGTCACCCGCAACGACTATGGCCTGGGCTTGATGAACGGCGACATCGGGATTGCCCTGCGCTTGCCTGACGAACAAGGTGAGCCGTTGCTGCGGGTCGCTTTCCCGCGCAACGATGGCGCCGGCGGTGTGCGGTTCGTTCTGCCGAGCCGGCTGAACGAGGTGGAGACAGTGTTCGCCATGACCGTGCACAAGTCCCAGGGCTCGGAGTTCAGCCACACCGCTCTGGTACTGCCGGACGCGCTGAACCCGGTTCTGACCAAGGAGTTGGTCTATACCGGCATTACCCGCGCCAAGCACTGTTTCAGCCTGATCGAGCCGCGGGTTGGAGTATTCGAGGAAGCGGTTGCCCGCAAGGTGCGACGGATTTCCGGCCTTATGCTGGAGCATGGCTGACAAACGTCAATACCTTGGCGGTAAGGCGTTGTGCTATCGTGCGAAATATCTGAGCGTAAGTTGAGAGATTTCCCACATGACGGTGGCTGCCTCGGCTAAGCGGCGTAAGACGGGCTGCATGCTCGCCCTGTGGCTGGCAGCCCTTTTCCCCATCGCTGGTCCCTCCTGGGCGCAAGACCCGGTGAGTGCCGCCCAGGCGCAGGAGCGCGCCAAGGCCGTGACCCAGGTCGTGCTGGGCATCTTCAGCTACGCCCGCTGGCCGGTAGCGCCGGTGCCTTTGCGCCTATGCCTGGTTGGCCCTACCGAATATGCCGATGACCTGATCAAGGGCAATGTGCAGAACTCAGGGCAGCCATTGCAGGTGCGGCGGTTGTTGGCCGACGATGAGCAACTGGTCGGCGCCTGCGATGCCGTCTATATCGGCAAGCTCGACCAGGGCCAGCGCGAGCACCTGTTCCAGGTGCTCAACGGTCACCCAGTACTGAGCATCAGCGAATCCGACGATCCCTGTACGGTTGGCAGCCTGTTCTGCCTGCGGGTTGCCGACCAGCAGGTGACATTCGACGTGAACCTCGACTCTGTGGCACGCAGCGGCGTGCGTATCCACCCCAGTGTGCTGCAGTTGTCGCGGCGCAGGGCGGTGCAGCCGTGAGACTCACTGGCAAGCGCGTGGTACGTCCGACCCTGCGCAGCGTGCTTGGCAGCGGCCACTTGAGCGTGGCGTTGCTGGCGGCAGGCCTGGTCGGTATCTCCCTTACTCTGCTTGGCGTTCTGGCGTTGCGGGCTTACGCCAACCAGAACCTGGACCTGATCGCCCGCTCCATCACCTACACCGTCGAAGCGGCAGTGGTCTTCGATGACAGCCCGGCAGCCAACGAGGCATTGGCGGTGATCGCCGCCAGGGAAGAGGTCGCCGACGCCAAAGTGTTCAATAACCAAGGCGAGCAGCTGGCGCACTGGCAGCGTAACGACTCCAGCCTGTTCGCACCCTTGCAGGCGCGCCTGGCCAGTGCCCTGTTGGCCGAGCCGATCAAGCTGCCGATCATCCATCAGCAGCAACAGGTCGGCCATATCGAACTGGTAGGCCAGGGCGGCAGCCTGCTGCGGTTCTTGCTCAGTGGCGTGGCAGGCGTGCTGCTGTGCACCTTGCTCAGCGCCACAGTGGCGCTGTACCTGTCGCGGCGACTGTTCGGCGACATCGTGCGCCCCTTGCGCAGCCTGGCCAGCGTCGCCCATGCCGCGCGTCGCGAGCGCAGCTTCGAGCGGCGCGTGCCGGAAGCTCGTATCGCCGAGCTCAACGAACTGGGCAACGACTTCAATGCCTTGCTCGATGAACTGGAAGTGTGGCAAAGCCACTTGGAGAGCGAGAATGCGACCCTGGCCCACCAGGCCAGCCACGACAGCCTCACCGGCCTGCCCAACCGCGCGTTTTTCGAAGGTCGGCTCAACCGCAGCCTGCGCAACGCCGCCCGGCAACAGGATCAGCTGGCCTTGCTGTTCCTCGACAGCGACCACTTCAAGCAAGTCAACGACACCTATGGCCATGCCGTGGGGGACGAGGTGCTGATCAACGTCGCCAGCCGTATTCGTGCGCAACTGCGCGAGCACGACCTGGTGGCGCGGCTGGGTGGCGATGAGTTCGCCGTGCTGCTCACCCCCTTGCATGCGCGTGAGGACGCCCAGCGCATTGCCGAGAAGATCGTCGCCAGCATGGCGCTGCCGATCACGCTGGACGATGGCAGCACCCTCAAGACCTCGCTGAGTGTTGGGGTCGCCTACTACCCGGACGATGGCCATGACTCGGCCAGTCTGTTCAATGCCGCCGACGCGGCGATGTACCAGGCCAAGCGCAAGCGCCGTGGCCAATGGCAAATGGCACAGCCGGAACGCTTTGCCACCCATAAAAGCGAAGGAGCCGAACCGTGATACAGCTTTTCCCCCGCCTGCGTTTTTCCCTGCTGACCCTGCTACTGGTTATGTTGACCTTGGGGGGCTGCCAGAGCGTGCCGCCCAAGGGGCTGAGCGCCGAGCAGATCGCCGTCCTCAAGCGTGAGGGTTTCACCCCAAACGATGAAGGCTGGGCGTTCGACCTGTCTGGCAAGGTGCTGTTCGGCAGCGACCTGGACAGCCTCAACGGCGAGAGCCAAGCCATCGTCGAACGTATCGGCAAGGCTTTGTTGTCGGTGGATATCCAGCGGGTACGCGTCGATGGCCACACCGATGCCTCGGGCAAGGCGAGCTACAACCAGCAGCTCTCCGAGCGCCGGGCGCAGAGCGTGGCCAAGGCCTTGATCGGCGTCGGCATGCAGCCGCAGAACATTCACACCCGCGGACTGGGCAGTAGCCAGCCGGTGGCGGACAACCGCACCAGCGCCGGGCGCACCGAAAACCGCCGGGTATCCATCGTGGTGGCCTCGAGTTGAAAGCGCCGGTGTCGGCACGCCTAGAACAGCTGCCGCTCACCCTTGCGAAAAGCGCATCTCGCGGCTCTGCCCCATCAACAGCGGCGCATTCGCCTCGGTCACGTCGCGAATGTAGTCCCACAGCAGGGTAATGCGCTTGAGCTTGCGCAAATCCTCGCGGCAGTACATCCAGAACTGCCGCGTCACCTCTACGTGCTCGGGCAGCACCGTCACCAAACGCTCATCCTGCGCCGCCAGGAAGCACGGCAGTATCGCCAACCCACGCCCTTGCAAGGCCGCCGTGTACTGGGCGATCACGCTGGTACTGCGCAGGTGAGCGTTGGCGTTGGGAATGAGGTTGGCCAGGTACAACAGTTCGGAACTGAAGGCCAGGTCGTCGACATAGCTGATGAACGGGTGGCGCACCAGGTCGGCCACCTCGCGGATCGGCTCGTGACTGTCGAGGTAGTCCTGGGTCGCATACAGCCGCAGGCGGTAGTCGCACAGCTTGCAGCACACATAAGGCCCATGCTCGGGGCGCTCCAGGGCGATGACGATGTCCGCCTCGCGCTTGGACAGGCTGATGAAGTGCGGCAGCGGCAGGATGTCGACGGAAATCGCCGGGTAGGCATCGACGAAGTGGCTCAGTTGCGGGGTGATGAAGAAACTGCCGAACCCCTCAGTGCAACCCATGCGCACATGCCCTGACAGTGCCACGCCAGAGCCTGAAACCTGCTCGCAGGCCATGTGCAGGGTGCTCTCGATCGATTCGGCATAACCCAGCAGGCGCTGCCCTTCGGCGGTCAGTACGAAACCGTTGGTCCGGGATTTTTCGAACAGTAATGTGCCCAGCGCGCTTTCCAGCGAGCTGATGCGCCGCGATACCGTGGTGTAGTCCACCGCCAGGCGCTTGGCCGCGCTGCTGGCCTTGCGGGTGCGGGCGACTTCGAGGAAGAACTTCAGGTCGTCCCAGTTCAGCGAGCCGAGGGAGGGCAGGTCTTTTTGCATGTTGATCCGGTTTTTTTGTGCGTTCTTGTTGGATGTTTGCATATCTATACTCGAAGCAAGCCCCAAGGCGCCAGCCATGGCGCCGTTCGCGTCCCGACAATAATTCCAAGGAGAACGCAGATGAACGCACCCCACACCCCCGACCAGGCAAAGGTCGAGCAGGTCAAGCTGCTGATCGACGGCCAGTGGGTCGAGTCCACCACCCGCGAATGGCGCGACATCGTCAACCCGGCCACTCAGCAGGTGCTGGCGCGGGTGCCTTTCGCCACCGTTGAGGAAGTGGATGCCGCCGTAGCCGCCGCCCAGCGCGCCTTCAAGACCTGGCGCGACACGCCGATCGGCGCGCGCATGCGCATCATGCTCAAGCTCCAGGCGTTGATCCGCGAAAACACCAAGCGCATTGCCCAGACCCTCAGCGCCGAACAGGGCAAGACCCTGGCCGATGCCGAAGGCGACATTTTCCGTGGCCTGGAAGTGGTCGAGCACGCGGCGTCCATCGGCACCCTGCAGATGGGTGAGTTCGCCGAAAACGTCGCCGGTGGCGTGGACACCTACACCCTACGCCAGCCGATCGGCGTGTGCGCTGGTATCACCCCGTTCAACTTTCCGGCGATGATCCCGCTGTGGATGTTCCCGATGGCCATCGTCACCGGAAACACCTTCGTGCTGAAACCCTCGGAACAAGACCCGCTGTCGACCATGATGCTGGTAGAGCTGGCCCTGGAAGCGGGTGTTCCGGCCGGCGTGCTCAACGTGGTGCATGGTGGTAAGCAGGTGGTCGACGCCATCTGCACGCACCAGGACATCAAGGCAATTTCCTTCGTCGGCTCCACCGAGGTCGGCACCCACGTGTACAACCTGGCCAGCCAGCACGGCAAGCGCGTGCAGTCGATGATGGGCGCGAAGAACCACGCCGTGGTGCTGCCCGACGCCAACCGCACGCAAACCGTCAATGCCCTGGTCGGTGCCGCCTTCGGCGCGGCCGGCCAGCGCTGCATGGCCACCTCGGTAGCGGTACTGGTGGGCAAGGCCCGCGAATGGCTGCCCGATATCAAGGAAGCGGCCAGCAAGCTCAAGGTGAACGCTGGCAACGAGCCGGGCACCGATGTTGGTCCGGTGGTCTCCAAGCGCGCCAAGGAGCGTGTTCTGGGGTTGATCGAAAGCGGTATCAAGGAAGGCGCCAAGCTCGAGCTGGACGGGCGCGACGTCAAGGTGCCGGGCTACGAGCAAGGCAACTTCGTCGGCCCGACCCTGTTCTCGGGCGTGACCACCGACATGCAGGTGTACACCCAGGAAATCTTCGGCCCGGTGCTGGTGACCCTGGAAGTCGACACCCTTGATGAGGCCATCGCCCTGGTCAACGCCAACCCATTCGGCAACGGCACCGGCCTGTTCACCCAAAGTGGCGCGGCGGCGCGCAAGTTCCAGAGCGAAATCGATATCGGCCAGGTGGGTATCAACATCCCGATCCCGGTGCCGGTGCCGTTCTTTAGCTTCACCGGCTCGCGCGGTTCCAAGCTCGGCGACCTGGGGCCGTACGGCAAGCAGGTGGTGCAGTTCTACACCCAGACCAAGACCGTCACCGCCCGCTGGTTCGATGACGAGAGCGTGAACGATGGCGTGAACACCACCATCAGCCTGCGCTAAGGAGACCGCCATGCGAATCGCATTCATCGGCCTGGGCAACATGGGCGCGCCCATGGCCCGCAACCTGATCAAGGCCGGTCACCAGTTGAACCTGTTCGACCTGAACAAAACCGTGCTGGCCGAGCTCGCGGAACTGGGCGGGCACGTCAGCACCTCGCCCCGGGACGCGGCGGCCAACAGCGAGCTGGTCATCACCATGCTGCCGGCGGCGGCCCATGTGCGTGGCGTGTACCTGGACGAAGACAGCGGCGTGCTGGCAGGTATCCGCCCCGGCACCCCGACCGTGGATTGCAGCACCATCGACCCGCAGACTGCCCGGGAGGTGTCCAAGGCCGCAGCGGCCAAGGGCGTCGACATGGGGGATGCACCGGTGTCCGGTGGCACTGGCGGCGCGGCGGCGGGCACCCTGACCTTCATGGTCGGTGCCAGCGCCGAGCTGTTCGCGGCCTTGAAGCCGGTGCTCGAGCAGATGGGCCGCAACATTGTGCATTGCGGCGAGGTGGGTACCGGCCAGATCGCCAAGATCTGCAACAACCTGCTGCTGGGTATCTCGATGATCGGCGTGTCCGAGGCCATGGCCCTGGGCAATGCGCTGGGCATCGACACCCAGGTGCTGGCGGGGATCATCAACAGCTCCACAGGCCGTTGCTGGAGCTCGGACACCTACAACCCCTGGCCGGGCATCATCGAGACCGCCCCGGCGTCACGCGGCTACACCGGCGGTTTCGGGGCCGAGCTGATGCTCAAGGACCTGGGACTGGCCACCGAGGCGGCGCGCCAGGCGCACCAGCCGGTGATCCTCGGCGCCGTGGCGCAGCAGTTGTACCAGGCCATGAGCCTTCGGGGTGATGGCGGCAAGGATTTCTCGGCGATCGTCGAGGGGTATCGCAAGCAGGATTGAAGCGCGATGGGCTTGATCGCGGGCCGGTAGGCCCCCCC
The DNA here is from genome assembly GCF_042709235.1 of Pseudomonas sp. LS_2. Lineage (NCBI taxonomy): Bacteria > Pseudomonadati > Pseudomonadota > Gammaproteobacteria > Pseudomonadales > Pseudomonadaceae > Pseudomonas > Pseudomonas sp. LS_2. Next base: position 15,319 of record NZ_JAVAYC010000031.1, read on the forward strand.
CCTGTAACTGCGCACCTGGGGGAGGGTGGACCGAACCCGCGATTTTTTTTGCCTGTGCCGGCCTGTTCGCGGGCGCAGCCCGTGCCGTTCAATCGCGCAGTATCAGGCAAACACGAAATACTTACGCACCGTCTCGACCACCTCCCAAGTGCCTTTCATCCCCGGCTCGATCACGAACACATCGCCGCCTTTCAAATGCTTCGGCTCTTCGCCTTCCGGGGTGATGATGCAGTAGCCCTCGAGGAAGTGGCAGAACTCCCACTTCTCGTAGTTCACCTCGAACTTGCCCGGCGTGCAGATCCAGGTGCCCATGATCTTGCTGCCGTCAGCGGACAGGTAGGCATTGAGGTTGACCGTGTGCGGGTCGCCGCCGATGCGCTTCCACTTGGTGGCGTCGACCACCGGGGTCGGGCAGGTCTCGCGCAGGACGGTGATGAAATCGGACATGGCAGGGCTCCAGGTAATTTGGCTGTTTGACGGATCACCTTAGGGCCTGCAAGCGTACGGCAGTTGCCTGGGCTCGACGTTCATCTGTCTGGGCGCGCTATGGGAGGTCCAGCCCAATCACATCGCCAATGCGTCTTCGCTGTGGCAGTGTTGCGCTATCAAGGGGGACCACCATGCAGACTCGCAAAACCGGCGTGCGCGCCCAGCAGGCCGACCGCACCAAGGACAACATCCTCAAGGCTGCGGTGAAGATCTTCGCCAAGCACGGCTTCAGCGGTGGGCGGGTGGAGCAGATCTCCAAGCTGGCCAAGTCCAACGACCGGATGATCTATTACTACTTTGGCAGCAAGGAAAAGCTGTTCATCAGCGTGCTGGAGCACATCTACGCCAGCTTCAACCAAGCCGAAAGCAAGCTGCGCCTGGACCTCGCCGACCCTGAGGCAGCGCTGCGCCAGCTGGTGGCGTTCATCTGGGATTACTACGTGCGCCACCCGGAATTCGTCACCCTGCTGTCCACCGAAAACCTGCACCAGGGCCAGCACGCCAAGAAGTCGCTGAACCTGCAGGCGCTGTCGGGCGAGGCGGTCGGCGTGCTGCGGCCGATCATCGAGGCAGGCCAGGCTCAGGGCCTGTTCCGCGACGACATCGATATCAAGCACGCCTATCTGATGATTGCCTCACTCTGCTACTTCTATAACTCCAACCGCTACACCCTGAGTTCGTTCCTTGCCGAGGACCTGGGCAACCAGCGTGCCAAGGACGACTGGCTGCACTTCATCAGCGACCTGGCGCTGCGCGGCCTGCGCCGCTGACGGTCAATGGCTGCCGGGGTTGGCCCGTACCTGGGCGGCCTTGGCCTGTAACCCTTGCCAGGCCGGCTGGTCGCTGGCGAAGCGTTGGCGCAGGTAGGCGGCAAGGTCCGCGACCTGGCGGTCCGACAGGCTGTCCTTGAAGCCGGGCATGTAGCCCAGGTCGCGGGTCGCCGGGGTCGGGATGCCGTGCAGCACCACCCGCAGCAGGTTGTCCGGCAGCTCGCTGTGCACGTTGCTGTTCACCGCCATCGAGGGGCTTACGCCAAACAGCTTTGGCCCCTGGCCATCGCTGTGACAGGCCTGGCAGGCGCCCTTGAATACCCGTTCGCCATTGCTGATGGACACCTGGGTATCCACCTGCGGCGCAGGTTTGGTGGCGAGGGTTTGTGGCTGGCCGTCGAGGGATGTCAGGTAATGGGCGATGGCGCGCACGTCGCTTTCCGGCAGCGTGGCCAGCTCGCTCACCACCGGGCCCATGGGGCCAGCTGCAACGCCGTGCTTGTCGGAGAAACCGGTGCTCAGATAGGTGAACAGTTCGCTTTCGCTCCAGGGCGTGGCGGATTTACCCAGCGCATTGAGCGCTGGCGCTTCCCAACCATCGACCATGCCCCCGGCCAGGTAGCTTTTGCCGGCCTTCTCGGCGCCCATCAAATTGCGCGGCGAGTGGCAGGCGGTGCAGTGGCCGAGGCCATCGACCAAATAGGCGCCGCGGTTCCACTGGTCGCTGCGTTGTGGGTTGGGCTGGTACTCGCCCTGCTTGAGAAACAGCGCGTTCCAGCCCGCCATTAGCGGGCGCTGGTTGAACGGGAAGCTCATCTGGTTGGCCGGCGCCTCTTGGCGCACTGGGGGTTGCGACATCAGGTAGGCGTACAGCGCCTGCATGTCGCCATCGTTGATGTTGCGAAACGAGGTGTAGGGAAACGCCGGGTACAGGTGCTTGCCATCGCGGCTGATGCCTTGGCGCATGGCGCGCTCGAAGGCGGCGAACGACCAGCGGCCGATGCCGGTTTCCGGGTCGGGGGTGATGTTGGTGCTGTACAGCGTGCCAAACGGGGTCTCCATCGCCAGGCCGCCCGCGTTGACCTTGCCGCCGCTGACCGTGTGGCACACCGCGCAGTCGCCCGCTGCCGCCACTTGCCGCCCGCGCTCTAGCATCGCCGCAGACCAGCTGCCCGCGCCGGGCGGAGTGACCGGGGCGATTTCGGCGCGCCAAGGCAGGGCGGTGGCGGCCATGCCCAATGCTGCGCCGAACACCCCGGCCAGCGAGCCGAACCACCATTTCGAGCGCTTGGGCTTGGCGTCTTGCGGTGGCGTTGTGCCGTCGTTCGAACCGTTGCCGCCGAGTGCCTCGCGTACCCGCTCGGCAGTAATCGGTAGCTCGCGAAAGCGAATGCCGGTGGCGTCGAAGATGGCGTTGGCGATGGCCGCGGCGCTCGGCACCGAGGCCGACTCGCCACTGCCCATCGGCGGTTCGTGCTGGCGCGGCAGCATCATTACGTCGATGTCTGGCACTTCGGGGAAGGTGAGGATCGGGTAGCCGCCCCATTCCTGGCTGGCCACCTTGGATTCCTCGAAGCTCACCTGCTCTTTGAGCACGCGGCTGGTGGACTGGATCACGTTGCCGTGGATCTGGTGGCGCACGCCTTCGGGGTTGACCATCATGCCCGCGTCGTGGCCGATCACCACGCGGGTAACGGCCACCTCGCCGGTGCGCCGGTCCACCGCCACGTCGGCGACCCACGCGGCCCAGGCCGCGCCGAAGCCGGGGAACTTGCTGTGGATATAGCGCGCGTAGGCGAAGCCCCGGCCACGCAGCACGTCGCCTTCGGCGGGGGCCTGCATGGGTTCGCTGTGGGGCTGCCAGCCGGCGCGTTCGGCAGTGGCTTTCACCAGGTCGATGGCACGTGGGTCGCTGAGGTGCCTGAGGCGGTATTCCACCGGGTCGATGCCTGCGGCGAAGGCCAGTTCGTCGATGTACGACTCATGGGCGAAGCTGTTGGGCAGGGCCGATACGCCACGCATCCACGAAGCCCGCACCAACGGGGTCATGTCGTTGATGGTGACGCGCATGTGTTCGTAGTCGTACGGCGGAATCGAGGTACGGTCGCCCATCTCGAACAGGGCGGGCACGGGTTCCACCGCGCCGGTCAGCAGCAGCGCCAGGGTGGGGGCGCCGTTGGAGGGGTAGCTGGTCTGGAAGTCATAGGCGGCCACGGTGCCGTCGGCGTTCAGCCCGCCGTCGATCTCCATCAATTGCGCAGTGCCCTTGGGCTCCCATACGTGCTCTTGCTCGCGGGTCAGTTGCACGCGCACCGGGCGCTGCACGGCGCGCGACAGCAGCAACGCGTCGGCGCACACGTCGTCGGCGCAGTTGCGGCCGTAGCAGCCGGCGGCCTCCATGCGGATGATCTCGATGCGCTCTTCCGGGCATTCGAGCAGCCAGGCGAGGTCGGCGCGCAGCAGGTGCGGGTTCTGCGTACCGGACCAGACACGGATCGGCCCATCGGTGTAGTCGGCCAGTGCACACGAAGGGCCGATGGAGGCGTGCAGCTGGTAAGGCCACAGGTAGCTGCGGCTCAGGCGCTGGCTGGCGTTGGCGATACCGGCGTCGACGTCGCCCTGGTCCAGCACGGTGCGCGGGATGCGTGGGTTGTCGCGAATGGCCTGGGCCACGTCGGTGAGGTCGGGGAGCTTGGCGGTCCAGGGTTTCCAGGTGATCTTGAGTTCATGGGCGGCGCGAATGGCCTGCTCCTCGCGCTGGGCCACCACGCCAACGAAGTCGCGGATCACCACTACCGCGACCACACCAGGAATGTGCGCAATAGACGACTCGTCCACGGCCAGCAAGCTGTTGCCGACGAACTCGCCGCTGTCGTGCCCGGCGTAGGGCGGGCGGATCACCCGGCCATGCAGCATGTCGGGCAGGCGCATGTCGTGCACGTAGGTGAGCTCGCCGGTGGCCTTGCCGGGAATGTCTACCCGTGCGGCGCTGCGGCCAACCAGGCGGTAGTCTTCGATGGCCTTGAGCGGGGCATCGCCGCTGATGCGCAGTTGATGGCGCGCGCCGCTCAGCAGTTCGGCGAAGGACAAGGCGCGGCCATCCTTGCTGTGAACCACCCCTTCCTCCATATGCAGCTCATCGCTGCCCAGGCGTTGCGCCGCCAGTTGCAGGAGGAAGCGGCGCGCTTCGGCGGCCGCATTGCGCAGGGGCACGGCGGAAATCTGCAAGGTGGCGCTGGCAATGGTGGCGCCCTGGTTTGGGGCGCGCTCGGTATCGCCCAGTACCATGTGCACCTGGTCCATGCGCAAGTCCAGTTCTTCCGCAACGATCTGTGCGAGCGAGGTACGGATACCGGTGCCGAGGTCGACGTGGCCGTTGAAGGCATACACCTGGCCGTCATCGCTGATGGCCAGGAACAGCGCCAGCTCCTTGTCCCTCACCACTGGGGTGACGCCTTTGGCCACCGGGCCGGAGGGCGGGGTGATGTCGTCGACGATAAGCAGTACGCCGGTCTTGGCCAGCAACTGGTCGCGGGTGGGAACCTGCTGAGAGTGGTTCATGCTTGTCTCCGGTACTCAGGCCTGGCGGCCAGCGGCGCGACGTACGGCGCGCAAGATTTCGACGTGGGTGCCGCAGCGGCACAGGTTGCCCGACAATTCGTTGCGGATCTGTTCGTCGCTGGGGTGGGGAATGCGGTCGAGCAGGGCCTTGGCGGTCATGATCATGCCGTTCATGCAGTAGCCGCACTGCGCCGCCTGCTCGTCGATGAAGGCCTGCTGCACCGGGTGCGGCGCGGCCTTGCAGCCGAGGCCTTCGAGGGTGGTCACCTTGCGGCCCAGGGCACCCGCCAGGGGGATCACGCAGGAGCGGGCGGCCACGCCGTCGATGATGACCGTGCAGGCGCCGCATTCGCCCAGGCCGCAGCCGTATTTCGGGCCGTTCAGGCACAGGTCGTTGCGCAACACCAGCAACAGCGGAGTGTCGGGTTCGGCATCGACCTTGACGGTCTGTCCGTTGATTCGCAGGGCGAGGTCTTCTTGCATGGCTTGCTCGTCTCCGGCGGCGCTACCAAAGGACTCAATCGGTGCGCCTTTTTCGGTAAGTGCTCACTACATGAAATGAGTAGGCAAGAAGCAGGCCATGCAGGTTTTTGGGGAGGTTGAGAGGCAAGCGTGCTCAAGGGTAATGCCCTGCCCGTGAGAGCAGCGCAGTCCCTGCGGGAGCGGGTTTACCCGCGAAAAGAACACCGCGGTGTATGGCCAGGGCTTTGCCCTGGTTCGCGGGTAAACCCGCTCCCACAAGTGTTTCATCGTTCTTGAGAGCGGTGGCGTGTCATTGGGAGAGGTGTTGTGTCGCGAAAGAGTCGATTAGCCGGCAGTTTCGTCGCTGTCGATCATCTTGCGCAGCAAGAACAGGATCGCCACCCGCTCCCCGGCATTCAGGCTGCCCATGCTCAGCTCGCTGATCTGCCGGGCACAGGGAATCATCGCATCGAGCAGTTCACTGCCTTGCGCGGTGAGCTCGACGATCACCTTGCGTCGGTCATCCGGGTCGGGCGACAACTGGATCAAGCCGCGGGCCTTGAGACGTTCGACGATTCCACGAATGGTCGCCTGGTCCACTGCGGTGGCCTTGATGAGCTCGGCCTGGGAGCTCGGCCCATGGTCGCGCAAGGCGCACAGGGTAACGAACTGGATGGAGGTGAGCTGCGGGTCGCAGGCTTGTTGCTGGAAGATCGCCGTGTGCCGCTGGTAGGCCTTGCGCAGCAGGTGGCCGATCTGTTCGGTAACGTCGTAAGGCGTGGCATCGAGTGGGGCGGGGGAAGGTTTTTTCGGCATGGGAAGGCTTGGGCTGTGTGGGTTGGGCTGGCCGGCCCCCGGTTGCGGAGCGCCCGGCCAGTATAACCAAGCCACGTTTCAGGGCTAGCGGGCTTTGGAGGCCTCGGGGAAGACCACGTCGCCGGCCATTACCACGGCCTGGTCGTCGAGATAGATGTCGCAGTTGCGCAGCGGGATATCCAGGTGGCAGGGAGTCTTGCGCTTGCCGCCGACCTCGGTATTCGGGCCGGTGGAGAACAGGAAGTTGCCGTAGAACGCGCGGGCGTCCATGCACATGCCGTCGTTGCGGTCGTGCAGGCCCATGGCGGTCCACTGCGCCCGCGGTTGCAGGCCCCAGCCGATGTGCGAGATGCCGTACACCTCGGGGTCGTTGAAATACTTCATGTAGTCGCGCAGGTACTCGGCCTCGAAGCCGCCGTGGATGCCGGTGATGAAGCCTTTCTCGATCTCCAGGGTGATGCGCTCGCGGCAGTAGCTCTTGAACGGCAGCACGATATCGCCCACATCCAGCACCAGCGTGCCCTCGGCGCTGTCCTCGTTCGGCCAGGTGAACAGAAAGCCGCTGGGCCAGTGGTCCCAGCGTCCCGGCTCGTCGGCGTAGCCGTACTCGGTCACCGCGGGGTACTGGCCCAGCGGGGCGTGGAAGTCGCTGCCGGCCTTGGAGCGCACGTGCATGCTGCGGGCCTGCTTGAGCAGCACTTCGCTTGCCAGCACGCGGCGCTTGTCGTCCTCGGTCGGCAGCATGCGCGCCAGCACTTCCGGGGGCTCTACCGCCAGCAGGATGCGCGTGCCGGTCTTGAGGATCTGCTCCTGCTCGGGGGAGTGCAGCAGCATCATGGTGTCGACGACCAGGTCGGCTGCCTCCAATGCACGCTGGGCGGCGAGGTTGCCGGTGAGCGCGGTGTCGCCGCAATAGGCGGTCATGTCGTTGCCCATGGCGGTGGGGTGGTTGAACGACGGCAGCTCCACGGCATAAACCTTGGCCTTCAGGCGCTGCGCGGCTTCCATCGCGGCGTTCACCGTGCGCGGGTCGGAATAGTGGCTCTTGAGCACGGCCACGCTCTGGGTCTCGTCCACACGGGACAGTGTGAGCACGTGCTCGAACATCTGGGTCAGTTCTGCGTTGCTAACCGGCATCGGGTCTCTCCTGGGCGCTGCACCATGGCGGTGCCCTGCGCTTCGTCTTGGTGCGAAATAATAGTGTGTACACCCTATTTGCAAAATAAAAGCGCATCTTTTGAGGAAGCGCAAGCACCGTCTGTAAACGTTACCTATCCACACATTTCCTAGTTATTACGGTAACGATAAGCCGTTCGTCGACTTCAATCAGTTGTTTGAAAATATCTTGCTCGGGGATCTTCACTTTAAAAAAATACAGTGCATACACTAGAAAAACGTCGAGCGGGATCCCCGCTTGCGATCTTTCAGAACAACAGGAGACACACCCATGCGGGGTAGGCAGAAAATCGCGATCGTCGGTGCAGGGCTGGGTGGCGCGGCCGCCGCTACGTTGTTGCAGCAGGCAGGCTTCGAGGTCGAAGTGTTCGAACAGGCGCCGGAGTTCACCCGGCTGGGTGCTGGCATTCACATCGGCCCGAACGTGATGAAGATCTTCCGGCGCATGGGCCTGGAGCAGAAGCTTGAGCTGATGAGCTCGCACCCGGACTTCTGGTTCAGCCGCGACGGCAAGACGGGCGACTACCTGTCGCGCATCCCACTGGGCGAGTTCGCCCGCCGCGAGTACGGTGCCTCGTACATCACCATCCACCGGGGCGACCTGCACGCCTTGCAGATCGAAGCGATCAAGCCGGGCACCGTGCACTTCGGCAAGCGCCTGGAAAAAATCGTCGACGAGGGCGACCAGGTGCGCCTGGACTTCGCCGACGGCACCCACACCGTGGCTGATATCGTCATCGGCGCCGATGGCATCCATTCGAAGATCCGCGAAGAGCTGCTGGGCGTCGAAGCGCCGATCTACAGTGGTTGGGTCGCCCACCGAGCACTGATTCGCGGCGAGCAGCTCAGGCAGCATGCCGACGTGTTCGAGGACTGCGTGAAGTGGTGGACCGACGATCGCCACATGATGGTCTACTACACCACTGGCAAGCGCGACGAGTACTACTTCGTCACCGGCGTGCCCCATGAGGCCTGGGACTTCCAGGGCCCCTACGTGGACAGCAACCAGGAAGAAATGCTGGCAGCCTTCGAGGGCTACCACCCCACTGTGCAGAAGCTGATCCGCGCCACCGAGTCCATCACCAAGTGGCCGCTGCGCAACCGCAACCCGCTGCCGCTGTGGAGCCGTGGCCGCCTGGTGCTGCTGGGCGACGCCTGCCACCCGATGAAGCCACACATGGCCCAGGGCGCATGCATGGCCATCGAAGATGCCGCCATGCTCACCCGCTGCCTGCAGGAAGTCGGGCTGTCCGACCACCGCACCGCCTTCGCGCTCTATGAGGCCAACCGCAAGGAACGCGCTTCGCGGGTGCAGGCGGTATCCAACGCCAACACCTTCCTCTACACCCAGGAAGACCCGGCCTGGGTCTACGGTTACGACCTGTACGGCCAGGAACTGAAAAGCGGGGAGGCGGCATGAGCACCTTCGTCGAGGGTGGCAACGTCAACGCCAACGGCATTCGCCAGCACTACCTGCGCTATGGCGGCAAAGGCACGGCGTTGATCCTGGTGCCGGGCATCACCAGCCCGGCGATCACCTGGGGCTTCGTCGCCGAGCGCCTGGGCCGCCACTTCGACACCTATGTGCTGGACGTCCGTGGCCGTGGCCTGTCGTCCAGCGGCCCTGAGCTGGACTACGGCACAGATGCCTGCGCCGCAGACCTCCCGGCGTTCGCCCAGGCCCTAGGCCTGGAGAGCTATCACCTGGTCGGCCACTCGATGGGGGCGCGCTTCGCCATTCGCGCTGCCGCCCAAGGCGCTCCGGGCCTGAAACGCCTGGTGCTGGTCGACCCGCCGGTATCCGGTCCGGGCCGACGCGAGTACCCGAGCAAGCTGCCGTGGTACGTCGACTCGATCCGCCAGGCCACCCTCGGCATGACTGGCGACGACATGCGCGCCTTCTGCGCGACCTGGAGCGACGAGCAGCTGCAACTGCGCGCCGAGTGGCTGCACACCTGCTACGAGCCAGCGATCGTGCGGGCCTTCGAGGACTTCCACACGGTGGACATCCACCAGTACCTGCCTGCCGTAAGCCAGCCGGCATTGCTGATGGTGGCCGGGCGCGGAGGGGTGATCCAGGCCCAGGACGTGGCCGAGATCCGCGAACTGAAGCCGGATATCCAGGTGGTCCCTGTCGACGCCGCTGGCCACATGATTCCCTGGGATGACCTTGAAGGGTTCTTCGCCGCGTTCGGTGATTTCCTCGGCCAACCCATCGTTTGAAGGAGCGCAACATGACCAAGCTGTACCGTATCGGCCAGATCGTGCCGAGCTCGAACACCACCATGGAAACCGAGATCCCGGCGATGCTCACCGCACGCCAGGCCATTCGCCCCGAGCGCTTCACCTTCCACTCTGCGCGCATGCGCATGAAGCAAGTGAAGAAGGAAGAGCTGGCGGCGATGGACGCCGAGTCCGACCGTTGCGCGGTGGAGCTGTCCGACGCCAAGGTCGACGTGCTCGGCTACGCCTGCCTGGTGGCGATCATGGCCATGGGGCTGGGCTACCACCGCCAGTCGGAGAAGCGCCTGCAGAAGGCCACCGCCGACAATGACGCCCTGGCCCCAGTGATCACCAGCGCCGGTGCCCTGGTCCAAGCGCTGCACGTGATGAAGGCCAAGCGCATCGCCATCGTCGCGCCGTACATGAAGCCGCTGACCGAGCTTGTGGTCAACTACATCCGCGAGGAAGGCTTCGAGGTGCAGGACTGGCGCGCCCTGGAAATTCCCGACAACCTCGCCGTGGCCCGCCACGACCCGGCCAACCTGCCCGGTATCGTCGCCGGCATGAACCTCGAAGGTGTCGATGTGATCGTGCTGTCGGCCTGCGTACAGATGCAGTCGCTGCCAGCGGTCGCCAAGGTAGAGGCACTGACCGGCAAGCCCGTCGTCACCGCTGCCATCGCCACCACCTACGCCATGCTCAAGGCACTGGACCTGGAACCGGTAGTCCCCGGTGCCGGTGCCCTGCTGTCGGGCGCGTACTGAAAGCGGAGGCGAACATGAGCGACGCACAGAGCGCCAGCGACAACTACCAGGGCGTATGGGGCCAGCGCATCGGCTTCGGCAACAAGCCCGCCTTGCTGATGATCGACTTCATGCAGGGCTACACCACCCCCGGTGCGCCGTTGTACGCCGAGGGCGTGGTGACGGCCGTCGAACAGGCTGCCGGCCTGCTGGCACAAGCCCGCGAAAGCGGTACCCTGGTGGTGCACACCAACATTCGCTACCAGCCCGGGCATTTCGCCGATGGCGGCGTATGGGTACGCAAGGCGCCGGTCATGAAGGACATGGTCGAAGGCAACCCGCTGGCGGCGTTCTGTGCCGAAGTGGCGCCACGTGCCGAGGAGACGGTCATCAGCAAGCAGTACGCCAGTGCGTTCTTCGGCACCAGCCTGGCCTCGCTGCTGCATGCCCAGGGTGTGGATACCGTGGTGCTGGCCGGCTGTTCCACCAGCGGCTGCATTCGTGCCAGCGCGGTGGATGCCGTGCAGCATGGGTTCCGGACCATCGTAGTGCGTGAGTGCGTGGGCGACCGACACCCGGCCCCGCACGAAGCCAATCTGTTCGACATCGACAGCAAGTATGGCGATGTCGTCAGCCGGCAGGAAGCCATGCAACACCTGGTGCGCCTGGCCGACTGAGCCTGCCACCTGTCGTACCCATAACTATCGAGGAACGGCGCGGGAAGCCCGTTCCCAATACCGCCCGCGGTTCGGGGCGGAACCACCCCGCAGGAGCACTCGGGGTCTTGTGACGCTGCCCTGGAAAGCCGCCTGTAGTTCATGGCGCTCCCGGAGCGTCGGAAACTGCTGGCCTAAAAACAACCACAAAGTCGCCGCCAGGAGACACACAATGCCAATTGCGAATGCAACCACGGTCCACAGCGATACCGACCATGGCACTCAAGCGCTTTACCGCAAGGTCACATGGAGGCTCATCCCCTTCCTGTGCTTCTGCTACCTCGCCGCTTATCTGGACCGCATCAACGTCGGCTTCGCCAAGTTGCAGATGCTCGAGGACTTGCAGTTCAGTACCGCCGCCTACGGCCTGGGGGCCGGGCTGTTCTTCGTCGGCTACATCATCTTCGAGGTGCCGAGCAACCTGATCCTGGAGCGCGTCGGTGCGAAGATCTGGATCGCCCGCATCATGATCACCTGGGGCCTGCTGTCGGCCTGCACCATGTTCGTCACCAGCACGACTCAGTTCTACATCCTGCGCTTCTTGCTGGGCGCCGCCGAGGCGGGCTTCCTGCCGGGCGTGCTGTACTACCTGACCATGTGGTACCCCACCTACCGACGGGGGCGCATCATTGCCCTGTTCATGATCGGGCTGCCGCTGTCGAGCGTGATCGGCGGGCCGATCTCCGGCTGGATCATGAGCCACTTCGACCAGGTCAGCGGCCTGCACGGCTGGCAGTGGCTGTTCCTGCTGGAGGCCATCCCCAGCGTGCTGCTGGGCATCCTGACCTTCTGGGCATTGCCCAACCGTTTCCAGGAAGCCAAGTGGCTGTACGATGGCGAGAAGGCGCAGTTGGCCAGCGACCTGGCCGCCGATGACGCCGAGGGCAAGGGTAGCAAGCACAGCTTCCGCGATGGCTTCTTCAACCTGAAGGTGTGGATGCTCGGTGGCATCGACTTCTCGATCCTGCTCAGCGCCTACGCCATGGGCTTCTGGATGCCGACCTTCATTCGCGACGCGGGGGTCAGCGACACCTTCCATATTGGCTTGCTCACCGCCGTTCCGAGCCTGGCCGCGCTGGCCGGCATGCTGATGATCGGCGCCAGTTCCGACCGTCACCGCGAGCGCCGCTGGCACATCATCGTGCCGTTTATCATCGGCGCCATCGCCATGGCCTCGAGCACCTTGTTCAGCCAGAACCTGGTGATGACCGTGACCCTGTTCGCCATCGCCTCGGCGGCCATCATCGGCGCGGTGCCGGTGTTCTTCAGCCTGCCGGCGACCTTTCTCAAAGGCACCGCCGCGGCCACTGGTTTCGCCCTGGCCTGCTCGCTGGCCAACATCGCGGGCCTGGTGAGCAACTCGCTGATGGGTATCGTCACCGACCTGACCGGCACCTCCCATGCGGCGCTCTGGGCGTTCGCAGGCTGCCTGATTCTCAGCTGCTTCCTGGTGATTGCATTGCCGGCCAAGCTGGTCAACCGCTAAGCGCGCGACCGGCTTTTCGCAACGGCAGCTTTGGCGGGCCCTGAGCCCGCTTTGCGATCACTCTTCAACTGCAATCCGCCCCGTGGATGGCCCAAGGCCCCCGCGACGGATCGCTGTTGCCCGAATTTCAGGAGCAGTGTCATGAATGTGCAGACTCAACAGCGTTTCAACTCGGTCGCGTGCCTGGCCAGCGGCTGTGTCGCCGCCTTGTGCGGCGAGGCCAAGGCCGAGGAGGCGGGTTTCATCGAAGGTGCCCGCGCTACCTTGCAGGCGCGTAACTACTACTTCAGCCGCGATTATTCGGACATCCGTGGCGGCAGTACCCAGTCCCGGACCGAGGAGTGGGCCCAGGGCTTCATCCTCAATGCCAGCTCCGGCTACACCCAAGGCCCGGTCGGCGTGGGGGTGGATGTCATCGGCCTGCTCGGCATCAAGCTCGACAGCAGCCGAGACCGCGCCAGGTCTGGGCTGTTGCCGACCCACGCCGATGGCGAGTCGGCAGACGAGTACAGCCGCTTGGGCGGTGCGGTCAAGTTCAAGGTGTCGAAGACCGAACTGAAGGTGGGCGAGCTGATGCCCAATCTGCCGGTGCTGACCTTCAGCGACCTGCGCCTGCTGCCGCCCACCTACCAGGGCGCGATGATCGAGTCTCGCGAACTGCCAGGGTTGACGCTGAACGCCGGTCAGTTCCGCTCCACGCGGTTGCGTGACTCGTCGAACGGCCAGGACATGTACGCGCTGGTCAACGACCCGATCAACCCGAATCGCCTGGCGCGTTTCACCAGCGACCGCTTCAATTACGCGGGCGCCGAGTATGCGTTCAACAGCAACCGCACCAGCGTGGCGGTGTGGCAGGCGCAGCTGGAGGACATCTACCAGCAGCGCTTCTACAACCTCAAGCACGCCGAGCCTGTGGGCAAGTGGACGCTAGGGGTGAATACCGGCTACTTCGATGCCAAGGAGGATGGCCGCAAGATTGCCGGTGACTACGACAACAATGCCTTCTACAGCCTGTTCTCGGCCAAGCATGGCGGGCATACGTTCTACGTGGGCTACCAGCAGATCGGTGGCGACGATGGCTTCATCCAGGTCGGCGCCAACACCAACCCGATGGGCAACACACTGCCGACCTACGAGTTCGCTGCACCCGGCGAACGCTCGTGGCAGGTGCGCCATGACTACAACTTCGTGGTGCTGGGCATTCCCGGGCTGACCTCGACCGTGCGCTATGTGAAGGGGCGTGACGTGGACACCGGTCTTGGCTTCGAGGGGCGTGACTGGGAGCGTGACCTGGACCTGGCCTACGTGGTGCAAAGCGGGCCGTTGGAGGGGGTTGGGGTGCGCATCCGCAACGTTATCGCGCGGTCCAACTACCGGACCGATATCGATGAGAACCGGTTGATCCTGAGCTATACGATCAAGCTGTTCTGATAGGGCGGCAGCCCCGGCCTCTTCGCGGGCAAGCCCGCTCCCGCAGGGGGCGATAGGATCCCTGTAGAGCGGGCTTGCGCGCGAAGAGGCCGGTACTGCCTGCGCGCTAGTCCGAGCCCAGCCACTCGACCAACGCCGCCGCATACCCCGGCAACGCTGCAAAATCCCTGGCGCACACGTGCAGCCTGCGCCGCGCCCAATCTTCCTCCAGCGCCACCCAGCGCAACGCCAGCACTCCCTCCCAGCGCCGCACCGAGGCCAGCGGCACCACGCCCACCCCCGCACCACCGGCCACCATGCGAATCACCCCATCGAACCCCTCGGCCCGCACCCGCACCTGCATCCGGCGCCCCAGGCGCAGCGCCTGCTCCTCGAGGTGCAAGGCCAGCGCGCTATCGGCGCCAAGGCCGACATAGCCATGGCCAAGGCTGTCGCCGAAGCTCGGCGCCGGCTGCGTGGCCAGCGCATGATTGGCGGGCATCACCAGCACCAGCGGGTCGTTGCGAAACGGCCGTACCTGCAGATGCTCGCTAGGCGCCGCGCTGGAAATGATGCCCAGGTCGGCCATGCCCTGGGTCACCGACTGCACGATGCGCAAGCTCGGCAGTTCCTGCACGTCAACGCTGACCGCCGGGTGCGCGGACAGGTAGCCGGCCAGCAGCTCCGGCAGGTATTCGGTAAGCGCGGCGGTATTGCACAGCAGGCGCACCTGGCCGTGCTGGCCTTGGGCATATTGCGCAAGGTCGAATTGCAGGCGCTCGACCTGCTGACCAATCAGCCGTGCGTGTTGCAGCAGGGCCTGCCCGGCAGGTGTGGCTTGTACCCCGCGGCGGTTGCGCTCCAGCAGTGCGATGCCCAGCGAGGCTTCCATTGCTCGGATACGTGCGCTGGCAGCAGGCAGCGACAGGTGGCTGCGGCGCGCGCCTGCCGTGATGTTGCCGCACTCGAGGGTGTGGCGGAACAAGGTCAGGTCGGTCAGGTCGAAATGCATCAGCCTCTGTCCTGGCAAGAGTCTGGGTGAGTATATGGCAGATTTTCATCGCGTCGCGCCTGGCGCAGGATGACGCCATGGATACCTTTGTCGCGATGTATCAGAACCTCGGGCCGGCCCTTTCATTGCTGGTTGTCTTTACCTTCTTGCTGGCGGGTGCGGTAAAGGGCGTGATCGGCCTGGGCTTGCCGACCATTGCCATGGGCTTGCTGGGCCTGGCTCTACCTCCGGCGCAGGCTGCGGCCCTGCTGATCATTCCTTCAACCCTGACCAACCTCTGGCAATTGTCTGCGGGCGGGCACCTGCGGGCGCTGCTGCGGCGCCTGGTGGGCATGCTGGCGATGATCTTCATGGGTACGTTGCTGGGTAGCGTCTGGCTGGGTATCGACAGCGGCCCCTGGGCCGTTCATGCGCTGGGTGGCGCGCTGTTGGTGTATGCCCTGTATGGCCTGGCCGGGCCCGCTCTGCGCGTGGCAGCTCGCCGGGAATGGTGGCTTGGCCCGCTTTGCGGGTTGCTGACCGGCCTGGTCACGGCGGCCACCGGGGTGTTCGTGATGCCCGCCGTGCCTTACTTGCAAAGCCTGGGGTTGAGCCGCGACGAGATGGTCCAGGCGTTGGGCTTGTCGTTCACCGTCTCGACGCTCGCCTTGGCGCTAGGCCTGGCAGGGCAGGGGGCACTCGGCGGGCAGTCCCTGGGCGCCTCGCTGTTGATGCTGGCGCCTGCGCTGCTTGGCATGTTCTTCGGCCAGTGGCTGCGCCAGCGCATCAGCGCGGTGGTGTTCAAGCGCTGCTTCTTTGTTGGCCTGGCGCTGCTTGGCGGGCATCTGCTGCTCGCCGGTTAGGTTGCAGTAATCCCTTTGCAATAATTGCCGTCATATTCGTGCTTAAAGCGCAAAGGTCATTTGCTTGTCCCATGCTTTTTCAATCGCTCACCAGTGCTTAACCTGCCGCCATTCCCTTTGGCTTGGTCTACGGACCGGCAGCTCACTTATGAGGCTTCCCATGAAAAAGATTCTCCTGATCAACGGTGGTAAACAGTTCGCTCACTCCGACGGCCGCCTGAACGCCACCCTGCATGACGCCGCTGTCGCGCACCTTGACCGCGCCGGTTTCGATGTAAAGCAAACCTTTATCGATGGCGGCTACGACGTGCAGGAAGAAGTGCAGAAATACCTGTGGGCAGACGTGGTGATCTACCAGATGCCCGGCTGGTGGATGGGTGCTCCCTACACCGTCAAGCAGTACCTGGACGAAGTGTTCACCGCCGGCCACGGCAGCCTCTACGCCAACGATGGCCGTACCCGCTCGGACGCTTCGCAGAAGTACGGCAGCGGGGGCTTGATCCATGGCAAGCAGTACATGATCTCGGCCACCTGGAATGCGCCGCAGCAGGCGTTCGACGACCCCACCGACTTCTTCGAAGGCAAGGGCGTGGACGCGGTGTACTTCCCGTTCCACAAGGCCAACCAGTTCCTCGGCATGACTGGCCTGCCGACCTTCCTGGCCGTGGATGTAATGAAGCGCCCGGACGTGCCGGCCACCGTGGCCGCCTATGAAGCGCACCTGAGCGAAGTGTTCGGCAAGGCCGAGTGATCCGGCTACCATCAGCAAACCCGACCCGCCAAGGCCACCCCGCGTGAAAACCCGATCCGAGGAACTCCAGGTATTCGTCGCCGTGATCGATTGCGGCTCGATCTCCGCCGCTGCCGAGCAGATGGGCCAGACCCCATCTGCCGTCAGCCGCACGCTGTCACGCCTGGAGGGCAAGCTGGGGACCACGCTGGTCAACCGCACCACGCGGCGCATGGACCTCACCGAGGAAGGCCGTTTCTTCCTCGAGCGCGCCCGGGCGGTGCTCGAACAGATGGACGACATGGAAGAGCGCCTGTCGATGAACCGCCAGACCCCTTCCGGGCGCCTGCGCATCAACGCTGCTGCGCCGTTCATGCTGCATGCCATCCTGCCATGGATCGGTGAATTCCGTGAGCAGTACCCGCAGATCGAGCTGGAGCTGAACACCGACGATCTGATCATCGACCTGCTCGAACAAAGCACCGACGTGGCCATCCGCATCGGCGAGCTGGCCGATTCCAGCCTGCACGCCCGCCACCTGGGGTGCAGCCCGGTGCAGGTGCTGGCAAGCCCCGAGTACCTGGCGCGTCACGGCGTGCCGGAAAGAGTAGAGGCGCTTGCCGAACATACGCTGCTTGGCTTCAGCGCGGTGGAGTCGCTCAACCAATGGCCGTTGCGCCACGCCCATGGCGACCGCTGGACGATTCGTCCGGCCTTGACCGCGTCCAGTGGCGAAACCCTGCGCCAGCTCGCCCTGGCAGGGGAGGGCATCGTCAGCCTGTCGCACTTCATGACCCACGAAGATATCCGCACCGGACGTCTGCAGGTCGTGCTGGGTGATGCCCACAATGGCTATCGCCAGCCGATTCACGCGGTGTACTACCGCAACACGCAGTTGGCGTTGCGCATCCAGTGCTTCCTCGACTTCATCCAGCGCAAGCTGTCGATGTACGCCTATTGAGTTGTCTGTGTGCGACAGGACCTACAAATTACGTCGTAACTTCTTCGCTTGGTTTGCGTTGTCGTAACCCATCGTCCTTAATGGGTGCTCAACAAAAACAACACCAAGGAAGTGTCCATGCGTATCGTCATGTTCCAGTCTGCGGCCCTGGCGGCCTCTATCCTGAGCGCTTCGCAGGCAGTGGCCGTCACCCTTGAAGGTGGCGCAGTGGCTGCGCCCGATCAATATGGCGCACAGGTCGCCGCCGAAATCCTGAAGAAGGGGGGCAATGCGGTGGACGCCGCAGTCGCCACCGCCTTCACCTTGGCAGTGACCTACCCCGAGGCCGGCAATATCGGCGGTGGCGGTTTCATGACCCTGTTCGTCGACGGCAAGCCGTATTTCCTCGACTACCGCGAAGTGGCGCCGAAAGCGGCGACCAAGACCATGTACCTGGACGACAAGGGCGAGGTGATCGAGAACCTCAGCCTGGTCGGCGCCCGCGCGGCCGGGGTGCCGGGCACGGTGATGGGGCTGTGGGAGGCGCACCAGAAGTTCGGCAAGCTCAAGTGGAGCGAGCTGCTGACCCCGGCCATCGGCTATGCGCACAACGGCTTCAAGGTGGCGCAGAAGCAGTACCAGTACCGCGACGACGCCCAGGGCCTGTTCAAGACCGCCACCAACTTCAACGACTATTTCGGCGCCATGAAAGTCGGCGAGCTGTTCAAGCAGCCGGAGCTGGCGCAGACCCTGGAACGCATCGCCGACAAGGGCGTGAGCGAGTTCTATCAAGGCAAGACCGCCGACCTGCTGGTGGCGCAGATGCAGGCCGACAAGGGCCTGATCAGCAAGGAAGATCTCAAGGACTACAAGGCCGTGTGGCGCGACCCGATCGCCATCGACTGGCGCGGCAACGTGGTCTACACCGCACCGCCGCCCAGCTCTGGCGGGGTGGCCCTGACCCAGCTGCTGGGCATCAAGGAAAACCGCGCGGACGACTTCAAGGGCGTGACGCACAACTCTGCCAAGTACATCCACCTGCTGGCCGAAATCGAGAAGCGTGTGTTCGCCGACCGTGCCGACTACCTGGGTGACCCCGCCTTCACCCAGGTGCCGGTCGACAAGCTGGTAGCCCAGGATTACCTGGCCATGCGCGCCGCCCAGGTCAACCCAAACGCCATTTCCGAAACCGACAAGGTCAGGCCGGGGCTGGAGCCGCACCAGACCACGCACTTCTCGATCATCGACAAGCAAGGCAACGCGGTGAGCAACACCTACACCCTCAACCTTGACTACGGCAGTGGCGTGGTGGTCAAGGGCGCAGGCTTCTTGCTCAACGACGAAATGGACGACTTCAGCGCCAAGCCGGGTGCGGCCAATGCCTTTGGTGTGGTCGGTGGCGATGCCAACGCCATCGCGCCGGGCAAGCGCATGCTGTCGTCGATGAGCCCGAGCCTGATGACCCGCGATGGCAAGGTGGTGCTGGTGGTGGGGACGCCGGGCGGCTCACGGATCTTCACCTCGATCTTCCAGGTCATCAACAACCTGTACGACTTCGGCATGCCGCTGGACAAAGCCGTGGCGGCGCAGCGTGTGCATCATCAGTTGCTGCCCAAGGACACGATCTATTACGACAGCTACGCGCCATTGACCGGGCCTGTGGCCGATGAGCTGAAGAAGATGGGCTATGTGCTGGAGGACCAGGGCTGGGAGATGGGCGATATCCAGGCGATTCGCGTGACCGGTGAGAAGGTGGAGACGGCGTCCGACCCGCGTGGGCGTGGGGTGGGGATGGTCGTTAAGTAATCACTGGTAGTTCTGCTGGGTATGGCACCGGCTTTGCCGGTGTTCGCGGGTAAACCCGCTCCCACAGGTACCCCACTGTTCTTGAATTCAGTGGGGTACCTGTGGGAGCGGGTTTACCCGCGAACCAGGGCGAAGCCCTGGCCATACACCGCAATATTTTCAGGCTCAGACGCGGAACCGGCTGACCAGCGCCTGCAACTGTCCGCCCAGGCGCGCCAACTCCCCGCTTGACGCTGCGGTCTGGTCGCTGGCCGCGGCGGTCTGCTCGGAAATATCGCGCACATTGATCACCCCGCGGCTGATCTCCTCGGCCACCGCGCTCTGCTGCTCGGCGGCGGCAGCGATCTGCTGGTTCATCGACTGAATGTTCGACACCGTGCGGGTGATGCTGCCCAGTGACTCACCGGCCTTGCGTGCCAAGGCCACGCTGCTGTCGGTCAGGCCCTGGCTGCCTAGCATCACGCTGGCCACCTGCTGGGTGCCGCTTTGCAGGCGTGCCACCAGTTCTTCGATTTCCTCGGTGGACTTCTGCGTACGCTGGGCCAGCCCGCGTACCTCGTCGGCGACCACCGCAAAGCCGCGGCCCGCTTCACCGGCACGGGCCGCCTCGATGGCGGCGTTCAACGCCAGCAGGTTGGTCTGCTCGGCCACCGACTTGATCACGTCCATGACGCTGCCGATCTTCTGGCTTTCCTGTTGCAACAGGGTCATCGCCTCGGTGGAGCGGTGCACTTCGCCTGCCAGGCGCTCGATCTGGCCGATCGCCTCGCCCACCACGCGGTCGCCGGCGCGAGCCTCGCCGTCGGCGACAGTGGCCGCGTGCGATGCTTGCTCGGCATTGCGCGCCACTTCCTGCACGGTGGCGGCCATTTCATGCATGGCGGTAGCCACCTGATCGGTCTCGACTTTCTGGGTATTGGCGCCGGCGCTGGTCTTCTCGGTCACGCTGGACAGTTCTTCGGCAGCGCTGGCGATCTGCGAGACGCCGTCGCGGATACCGCTGATGAGCTCACGCAGGGTGGTGCCCATGTGGGCGATACCTTGCTGCAAGGTGCCCATTTCGTCGCGGCGGGTAACGCGCAGGCCCTGGGTGAGGTCGCCGCTGGCGATCTTCTCCACCACCTCGAGGGTTTCGCGCAGTGGGCGGGTGATCTGGCGGGTGATGAGCAAGGCCGCCAACACACCGAACAGCAAAGCCAGGATGGTGGCGATGATTTGCAGTGAGCGAGCCTGAGCGCTCTCGCTGTCACGTTCGGCAAGCTGGAACTGGTACAGCTGGTCGTTGCGCTGGGTGATCTCGGTCTGTTCGTCGATCATTTCCTGGCGGGCCACGGCGACCAAGGCGCGGGCCTCGCGCAGGTTGGCCAGCGATTGGCGGAAGTTCTGCATGGCGCTCTCGAACGCCTGGGTGCGCGCCGACTGTTCAGGTAACTGGCGTTTCAGGGCCTCGATGCGTGGCGTGATGCGGTCGAGCTGCTGCATGGCGGCCTGCTCGGTGGCGCTGGTCAGTTCGACGGTGTAGCGCTGCACGTCCAGGCGTGCCTGGGCCAGCTGGCGCAGGGGCCTGACCACCAGTTGGTACTGTTCCAGCCGGTTGCTGTCGCGCATTGCGCTGCCCAGCACGTGGTTGGCGATGTTGTCGAGTTCATCGGTGGCGGTGTTGGCGGCAGCGTTCATTGCCGCGTAGGCCGCGAAAGTGGCCTGGTAGCCTTGGCGCATCTTGTTCAGCGAGGCCTGGTAAAGCTCGGTGTAGCGCATCTGCTCGCGCAGCACCGCGAGGTTCTCGGGTTGCGTGAGGATCGTCAGCAACGCTTTCTGCTCACCGCTGAAGGCGTCCAGCTTGGCCTGTACGTTGCTGGCGGCGGCTTCGTCACCGTCGGTGAGCATGTATTGCAGGCGTGCGGTGGTGAGGTCGTTGAGGTGGTCGTTGAACTGGGTGATCGCAGCCATGTGGTTGCTGCGGTTGATCAGGCTGCCGACGCTGTTCCAGCCGGTCAGGGCCAGCATGCCGGTCAACAGCAGGACCAGGCCGAAGCCCAGGGTGAGTTTTCGTTTGACGCTGATGTTGGCGAACCAGTTGCTCATGAAAGTACTCCCGCCGGTGTTTTTGTCGTGGGGCCTTCCATTGCCTGCAAGGGGTATCGGCAGGGTTCGCGCCAGCTGAAACGAATCGAGCAGGGATTTTGTTACTAAAGTTGCAGGGCGTGTGGTTTGGGCAGTTGCCTTTGGGGTGTCAATCAGGGCCTGGTCGCAGGCAAGCCCGCTCCTACAGATGCAGCGCATTTTCCGTAGGAGCGGGCTTGCCCGCGAACACCGGCAGAGCCGGTGCCATTCTCCGCAACAGGGTCAGACGCGGAAGTGGCTGACCAAGGTCTGCAAATGCCCACCCAGACGTGCCAGCTCAACACTGGAGGCCGCGGTCTCATCGCTGGCCGCAGCGGTCTGCTCGGACACATCGCGCACGCTGAGGATGCTGCGGCTGATTTCCTCGGCCACGGCGCTCTGCTGCTCGGCGGCAGCGGCGATCTGCTGGTTCATCGACTGGATGTTCGACACCGTGCTGGTGATGCTGCCCAACGACTCGCCGGCCTTGCGCGCCAAGGCCACGCTGCTGTCGGTCAGGCTCTGGCTGCCGAGCATGGCGTTGGCCACCTGCTGGGTACCGCTTTGCAGGCTGGCCACAAGGCCTTCGATTTCCTCGGTGGACTTTTGCGTACGCTGGGCCAGCCCGCGGACTTCGTCGGCGACTACCGCGAAGCCGCGCCCGGCCTCGCCGGCGCGGGCCGCTTCGATGGCGGCGTTCAGCGCCAGCAGGTTGGTCTGCTCGGCCACCGACTTGATCACATCCATGACGCTGCCGATCTTCTGGCTTTCCTGCTGCAGCAGGTTCATCGCCTCGGTCGAACGCTGCACTTCGGCGGCCAGGCGTTCGATCTGGCCGATCGCTTCGCCCACGACGCGGTCGCCTTCGCGGGCCTGGCCGTCGGCGGTGTTGGCGGCATGCGAGGCATGCTCGGCATTGCGTGCCACTTCCTGCACGGTGGCGGCCATTTCATGCATGGCGGTGGCCACCTGGTCGGTCTCGGCCTTCTGGCTGTTGGCGCCGGAACTGGTCTGTTGGGTGACCGCCGAGAGCTCCTCGGCAGCGCTGGCGATCTGCGTGACGCCGTCGCGGATGCCGCTGATCAGGTCGCGCAGGGTTGTACCCATGCGTGCGATGCCTTGCTGCAACACGCCCAGTTCATCGCGGCGGGTGACGCGCAGGTCCTGGGTGAGGTCGCCGCCAGCGATCTTCTCCACCACATCGAGGGTTTCACGCAGTGGGCGGGTGATCTGGCGGGTGATGACCCAGGCTGCCAGTACGCCGAACAGCAGCGCCAGGGCGGTGGCAAAGAGTTGCAGGCTGCGGGCCTGGGCACTTTCCGCATCACGGCGTTCAAGCTGGATCTTGTAGAGATCGTCGCTGATCTTGACGATGGTGTTGCCTTGCACGGTCATTTCCTGGCGGGCCACGGCGATGGTGCTGGTAGCGTCGCGGAACTGGCCCAGGGCACTGCGATAGCTCAGCAGCGCGGTGTCGAGCTGCTGCAGGCGCGCGGCGTCATCGGGCAGTTGGCGTTTGAGCGTTTCGACCTCGGCCAGTGCCGCGTCGAACTGGCGCATGGCAGCCTGTTCGGCGTTGGTGTTCTGCTCGGCGATGTAGCCGCGCACGTCCACACGTACCTGGGCCAGTTGCTGCTTGACCTTGCTGATGACCAGGTACTGCGCCAGGCGGCTGTCCGCATCGCCACGGGCGAGCACGTCGGCCGAGATGGCGTCGATCGCCTCGCTGGCTTTCTGCGCGGTAACGTTCATTGCCTCACGGGCTGCCAGGCTGGTCTTGTAGCCTTGGCGCATCTTGTCCAGCGACACCCGGTATTGGTCGATGATGGTACTCAATTCGCCCAGCAGCTTGACGTTTTCCGGGCTCTTGAAGGTGGTCAGCAGGTGTTTCTGCTGGGCGCTGAAGGCCTCGAGCTTGGTCAGCGTGTTGGCCGCCGCGGTGTCGTCACCGTTGGCCAGCATGTATTGCAGGCGTGCCACCCGCAGGTTGGTCAGTTCGAGGTTGAGCTGGGTGATGTCACTCATCCAGTTGCTGCGGTTGATAAGGCTGCCCAGGCTGTTCCAGCCGGTCAGGGCCAGCAGGCCGGTCAGAAGCAGTACCAGGCCGAATCCCAGCCCGAGTTTAAGGTTGACGCTGATGTTGGCGAACCAGCTGTTCATGCACGCTCTCCAGAAAAATGACTTCGCTCGCTTGATCTCACATCGCTGGGCGTTGTTCTTGTGGGTCCCGCAGACAAATGCACCGGGTTATCGGCAGTTATTGTCGGAGCTGAAACGTGTCGGGTTGTTTTCTGACGAGTTGCAAGGTTAGTGACCGAGCGGTCTTGTTTCGAACTGGGCTGTAAAAAAATGCCAGCACGACGATCCTGCAGCAGTGAAGCAGGCTCGCCGCTCGGCGATTTTCTGTACAAACCCTAGAGGCTGCTCGCAGCGAAGGTATCGCAACGGTTCACATCACCGTTGGCAAAGCCGGTCTTGAACCAGCGCACCCGTTGGGCCGAGGTGCCGTGGGTGAAGGAGTCCGGCACCACGCGGCCCTGGGCCTTCTGTTGCAGGCGGTCGTCGCCGATGGCGTTGGCCGCGGTCAGAGCCTCCTCCACATCGCCCGGCTCCAACCAGTTCAGGCGTTTCTGTGCCTGGTAGGCCCAGACCCCGGCGAGGCAATCGGCTTGCAGCTCCTGGCGCACCAGCAGGCCGTTGTCGCCTTCCAGGCGTTGGCCATTGCGCCTGGCGGCGTCGACCTTTGCCGAGACGCCGAGCAGGGTCTGCACGTGATGGCCGATCTCATGAGCGATCACGTAGGCCTGGGCGAAGTCGCCAGCGGCGGCGAAGCGGGTTTCCATCTCGCGGAAGAACGACATGTCCAGGTACACCCGTTGGTCACCTGGGCAGTAGAAGGGGCCGACGGCAGAAGAGGCGAAGCCGCAGGCGGAACTGACCTGGCCGCTGAACAGCACCAGCTTGGGCTCGCGGTACTGCCGCCCGGCCTGGGCGAACAGGGCGCTCCAGGTATCTTCGGTGTCGCCGAGGATCGAGGCGACGAACGCGGCCTGTTCGTCATTGGCCGGTGGCGCCTTGCCGCCCGCGCCGCTCGGTACTTGCTGTTGCTGCTCCATCTGGCCGGCGAGCTGGCCGAGGATCTGCAATGGGTCCTGGCCGGTAAGCCAGCCGATACCGACGATCAGCAGGATGGCGCCGAGGCCCAGGCCCTTGCCGCCACCGAAACGCATGCCGCCGCCTCCGCCTCCACCGCGGGCGTCGACCACGTTGTCGCTGCGTCGGCCTTTTCGCCAGTCCATATGGGAACTCCGATTGTGGGGGGGGCGAGCAGACAGAAGCGTAGCTCACCCTGGTCACAATCGCTTACATGGCCCTCTTGTTTCGCCCATGGCGGACACGTTTGCGATCCTTTCGCGAAGTGGCCCGGCGCGTACCGGTCAGCCTTTGGTCGGCACCAGGTCGAAGGCGTCGGCCTGGTATTGGAACAGCAGGCAATCTGCCGCTGCCGTGCAGCCGCTTTCATGCACGAGGTTGGCCGGCAATTGGTAGTAGGAACCCGCCGGGTACTCGACACGCTTGCCGTCGATCACTGCATAGAAGGTGCCCCTGAGCACCACGGTAGGCAGCGCCTGACTGTGGCTGTGCAGGCCATTGTCGGTGCCTTTGGCGAACTTCACGAACGCAGAGTAAGGGCCTTTGCCGAACAGGTCGCCCTCGACATTGGCATAGCTGACCGCACCCTGGGTGCCTTCGACCTCTTGCCATTTCGATTCACTGACGTCAGGAATGGAGATCAAGGCATCAGCCCCTGCGTGGGCCATGCCCGCAGCGGCGCTGAGGGTGAGGGCGGTTGCGATCGCAGACAGTCGTTTCATGGTGTGGCTCCTTCGCCAGGCAAGTGAGTGACGAAGGCTAGGCAACCTCTCCATGGGTTACATGTAGGACTATTCTGTGCGGAATGTGGGATGTCGCTGATTGCGGGACCATTGCGGCCCCGCCAGGGCTGGTTCAGCGCCGTACCAGTAGTACACCGCTTTCCATGTGGTGGGTGTAGGGGAACTGGTCGAACAGCGCGCAGCGCTCGATACGGTGGGTGTCGTGCAGCTGGGCGATATTCTGCGCCAGGGTTTGCGGGTTGCAGGAGATGTACAGGATGCGCTCGAAGCGCCGGGCGAGTTCGCAGGTGTCCGGGTCCATGCCGGCGCGTGGCGGGTCGACGAACACGGTGCCGAAGTCATAGCGCTTCAGGTCGATGCCTTCCAGACGGCGGAACGGGCGTACTTCGTTCAGCGCCTGGGTCAGTTCCTCGGCCGACAGGCGCACCAGGCGCACGTTGTCGATGCCGTTTTCATCCAGGTTATGCAGTGCGGCGTTGACCGAGGTCTTGCTGATTTCCGTAGCCAACACCTGGCGCGCGCGGGTGGCCAGCGGCAGGGTGAAGTTGCCGTTGCCACAGTACAGCTCCAGCAGGTCGTCGCTGCGCTCGCCCATGGCCTCCAATGCCCAGCCGAGCATCTTTTGGTTAACCGCGCCGTTGGGCTGGGTGAAGGCGCCTTCCGGTTGGCGGTAGCTGAAGGTACGCCCAGCGAGGGTGAGCTGCTCTACGGCGTAGTCGCGGCCAACCACCAGGCGCTTGCCTTTGGAGCGGCCGATCACACTGACGTCGAGGTCCGCCGCCAATTGTTGTGCGGCGGCTTCCCAGGCTTCGTCCAGCGGGCGGTGATAGCACAGGGTAACCATCGCATCACCGGCCAGGGTGGTGAGGAACTCCACCTGGAACAGGCGGTTGCCCAGCTCCTCACTGGCTTGCCAGGCGGCCTTCAGGCGCGGCATCAGGGCATTGATGCGCTGGCTGGCGATGGGGAAGTCGTCGATCAGGATCGCCTTGTGCTTCTCGCCCGGCGCGAACATCGCGTAGTGACGCTGGCCGTCCTCGCGCCACAGGCGGAACTCCGCGCGCAGACGGTAGTGCTCGCGCGGCGAGTCGAACACGGCAGGTTCCGGCGCCCCGAAAGGCGCCAGCAGCTCGCGCAGGCGCGCGGCCTTGGCGTCGAGCTGGGCGGTGTAGGTGGAGGGGTCGAAGACAGCACTCATGCGTTTAACCAGCCCAGCTTGATGACGAACAGGATGGAGAGGATGACCAGCGCCGGGTTCAGCTCGTGGCGACGGCCCGAGATCAGTTTCACGGCGGTCCAGGCAATGAAGCCGAAGGCGATGCCGTTGGCGATCGAGTAGGTCAGCGGCATGGCCAGGGCGGTCACTACTACCGGTGCCGCTTCGGTGACGTCGTCCCAGTTTATTTCTGCCAGGCCCGAGGCCATCAGCACGGCGACGAACAGCAGCGCCGGCGCGGTGGCGAAGGCCGGTACGCTACCGGCCAGCGGCGCGAAGAACAGCGCCAGCAGGAACAGGATGGCCACCACGATGGCGGTCAGGCCGGTGCGGCCACCGGCACTCACGCCGGCAGCCGACTCGATGTAGCTGGTGGTGGTCGAGGTGCCCAGCAGCGAGCCGGCCATGGCGGCGGTACTGTCGGCGATCAGCGCGCGGCCCATCTTCGGCATGTGGCCGTCCTTGCGCATCAGCCCGGCACGCTTGGCCACGGCGATCAGGGTGCCGGAGTTGTCGAACAGGTCGACGAACAGGAAGGCGAAGATCACGCTGACCAGGCCCACATCCAGGGCTCCGGCGATGTCCAGCTGGAGGAAGGTTGGGGCCAGCGACGGCGGCATGGAGACGATGCCGCCGAACGGTGTGACGCCGAGCAGGATCGAGGCCAGGGTCACCAGCAGGATGCCGATCAGCACCGCGCCGCGAACCTTCAGGGCTTCAAGGCCGACGATCAGGAAAAAGCCCAGGGTCGCGAGTATCGGCGCCGGTTGCTTGAGGTCGCCCAGGCCCACCAGGGTGGCCGGGTTGTCCACCACGATGCCGGCATTGTTCAAGGCGATCAGTGCCAGGAACAGGCCGATGCCTGCGGCGATGGCCGAGCGCAGCGGCAGCGGGATGCTGTTCACGATCCACTCGCGGATACGGAAGATCGACAGCAGGAAGAACAGCACCGCCGACAGGAACACCGCGCCCAGCGCGACCTGCCACGTATGGCCCATGTGCAGCACCACGGTGTAGGTGAAGAAGGCGTTCAGGCCCATGCCTGGCGCCAGGGCGATCGGGTAGTTGGCGATCAGGCCCATGGTCACCGAGCCGATGGCGGCGGCCAGGCAGGTGGCGACGAAGATCGCCCCCTTGTCCATGCCGGTCTCGCCGAGGATGCTCGGGTTGACGAACAGAATGTAGGCCATGGCCAGGAAGGTGGTGACGCCCGCGAGAATCTCGGTGCGCACGTTGGTGTTGTGTGCTTTTAGTTGAAACAGCCTTTCCAGCATGCCTGCTCCCTGGGGCGCCCCCGGCGCCGTGAATGTATTCGACCCCAACAGCAAAGCACAGACCGTACCGGATGCCGTGGTTTTCGCTGGGGCAGAAAAAAGCCGCGCATCATACCAGCATGGTTGGCGGGGGAATATGGCCGTTGGGGGCGCAGCGCCGCTAGCCGCCGTGCATGCGGTCGCGATTGGCCAAGGTCGGGAACAGCTTTATCCACACCCCGGTCACCACCAGCGTGCCCACACCGCCCATCACCACCGCCGGCACCGTCCCAAACCAGTGCGCGGTCACCCCGGATTCGAACTCGCCGAGCTGGTTCGAGGCACCGATGAACAGGCCGTTCACTGCGCTCACCCTGCCGCGCATCTCATCCGGTGTCTCCAGCTGCACGAAGGCGCCGCGGATGACCATGCTGATCATGTCCGCCGCGCCCAGTACCACCAGCACCGCCAGCGAGAACCAGAATGAGGTGGACAGGCCGAAGGCGATGGTCGCCACGCCGAACACCCCGACCGCCGTGAACATGGTGCGCCCGACCTTGCGCTCCACCGGGAAGCGCGCCAGCCAAAGGGACATCAGCAAGGCCCCCACCGCCGGTGCCGAGCGCAGCAGACCCAGGCCCCAGGCGCCGGTGAGCAGGATGTCCTTGGCGAACACCGGCAGCAGCGCGGTGGCGCCGCCAAGCAGCACGGCAAACAGGTCCAGGGAAATGGCGCCGAGGATGTCCGGGCGGCTGCGGATGAAGCGGATACCGGCCAGCAGCGACTCCAGGCTGGCGCGGCCCGTCTGCGGCGCCTGTGGCCGGGCATCGAGGGTCAGCATCAGGATGCAGGCGGTGGCATACAGCAACACCGTCGGGCCATAAACCCAAATGCTGCCGAAGGCGTAAAGAAAACCGCCGACCGCCGGGGCGACGATGGTCGCGGCCTGCGTCGCCGAGGCGGATGCCGCCACCGCCCGTGGGAACAGCCCTGGCGGCACCACGTTGGGCAACAAGGCCTGGGTGGCGGGCATTTCGAACGAACGGGTGGAGCCGAGCAGGAAGGCCAGGATAAAGATCAGCTCGCGGCTGACGTTGTCGGTGGCGCTGCCCAAGGCCAGCACCAGTGCGATCGCCCCTTGCAGGCTCTGGCACAGGGCAGCGACGCGGCGCCGGTCATAGCGGTCGGCGACATGGCCGGTATGCAGCATGAACAGCACCCGTGGCGCGAACTCCACCAGGCCCACCAGGCCGAGGTCAAGGACATCGCCGGTCAGCTGGTAGAGGTGCCAGCCGATGGCCACGGTGAGCATCTGGAAACCGCTGGCGGTAAATACCCGGGCCAGCCAGAAGGCCAGGAAGGGGCGGTGATGACGCAATAACTGCGGGGCGGACTCGGACATCGACAAACCTGGAGCCTCAGCATGAAACGAGGGGGATGCAGAGTATCACCTGTTTGTAACAAAGAGTTGCTGCTTGCCCACCCGGGCATTTTTTTCATGCGCCGTTAAGGGGGGTGAGGCAACCGGTCACGCGTGGCAATCAACCACATAACCTGCCCGTTTATTCAGGACTATGCTTCCCAGCATGCGTTGACCTGGATCAATAGTTCCAGATGCAACGATTGGCCGATGAGCCGAATTCCCTGCGATCGAATAGAACAATTCCAGCACGCCGCACTCGATGACTGTGGGGGCAGTGGGCGCCAAGGCCACAAGCCTGAACGCCGGTTCACCTGAAGAGGAAGCATCATGTTCGGTTTGGAAGCCCTGGAGCTCGCCCGAATCCAGTTTGCCTTTACCATCTCGTTCCACATCATTTTCCCGGCCATCACCATTGGCCTGGCCAGCTACCTGGCGGTGCTCGAAGGCCTTTGGCTGCGCACCGGCCACAACGTCTACCGTGACCTCTACCACTTCTGGTCGAAGATCTTCGCCGTGAACTTCGGCATGGGCGTGGTCTCCGGCCTGGTCATGGCCTACCAGTTCGGCACCAACTGGAGCCGCTTCTCCGATTTCGCCGGCGCCGTGACCGGCCCGCTGCTGACCTACGAGGTGCTGACGGCATTCTTCCTCGAGGCGGGCTTCCTGGGCGTCATGCTGTTCGGCTGGAACCGCGTAGGCCGTGGCCTGCACTTCTTCTCGACGGTGATGGTGGCGATCGGCACGCTGGTCTCGACCTTCTGGATCCTCTCCTCCAACAGCTGGATGCACACCCCGCAAGGCCACGAGATCATCGATGGCCGGGTGATTCCGGTGGACTGGCTGGCGGTGATCTTCAACCCGTCCTTCCCCTTCCGCCTGGCCCATATGGCGACAGCGGCGTTCGTCGCCACGGCGTTCTTCGTCGGCGCCTCGGCGGCCTGGCACCTGTTGCGCGGGCGCGATAATCCGGCGGTGCGCAAGATGCTGTCGATGGCCATGTGGATGGCGTTGATCGTTGCGCCGATCCAGGCGGTGATCGGCGACTTCCACGGCCTCAACACGCTCAAGCACCAGCCGGCGAAGATCGCCGCCATCGAAGGCCACTGGGAGAACGTACCGGGCGAGCCAACGCCGCTGATCCTGTTCGGTTGGCCCGACATGCAGGCCGAGACCACTCGCTTCAAGGTTGAGATTCCCGCGCTGGGCAGCCTGATCCTGACCCACAGCCTGGACAAGCAGGTGCCGGCGCTCAAGGCGTTTCCGCCCGAGGACCGACCCAATTCGACCATCGTGTTCTGGACGTTCCGCATCATGGTCGGGCTGGGCATGCTGATGATCTTCACCG
Source organism: Pseudomonas sp. LS_2 (assembly GCF_042709235.1). NCBI lineage: Bacteria > Pseudomonadati > Pseudomonadota > Gammaproteobacteria > Pseudomonadales > Pseudomonadaceae > Pseudomonas > Pseudomonas sp. LS_2. Next base: position 45,737 of record NZ_JAVAYC010000031.1, read on the forward strand.
GACTGTGGAGCCTGTGGCTGCGCAAGCGCGGCACCTTGTACAGCTCACGGCCATTCCTGCACCTGGCCCTGTGGATGGGGCCGTCCGGGGTGATCGCGATTCTCGCCGGTTGGTTCACCACCGAGATCGGGCGCCAGCCATGGATCGTGTACGGGCTGATGCGCACCTCCGAAGGGGTGTCCAACCACAGCTACACGCAACTGGGGCTGACCCTGGTGATGTTCGTGGTGGTGTACTTCGCGCTGTTCGGTGCGGGACTCGGCTACATGATGCGCCTTGTGCGCAAGGGGCCGAAGACTGGCGAGGGCGACGAGCACAACCCCGGTGGCCCTGGGCAGAAACGCACACCGGCACGGCCGTTGTCCGCCGCTGACGAGCAGCCTGAAACCGACACCAGCCACCCGGCCGAGGGGAACTGAACCATGGGTATCGACCTTCCGCTGATCTGGGCCGTGATCATCATCTTCGGGGTGATGATGTACGTGGTGATGGACGGCTTCGACCTGGGCATCGGCATGCTCTTTCCCTTCGTCAAGGGCGAGCGTGACCGAGATGTGATGATGAACACCGTCGCCCCGGTGTGGGACGGCAACGAGACCTGGCTGGTGCTGGGGGGCGCAGGGTTGTTCGGCGCCTTCCCGCTCGCCTACGCGGTGGTACTCGAAGCGCTGTACCTGCCGCTGATCCTGATGCTGATCGGGCTGATCTTCCGCGGCGTGGCCTTCGAGTTCCGCTTCAAGGCCACTGCCGAAAAACGTCACCTCTGGGACAAGGCGTTCATCTGGGGCTCGTTGGTGGCGACCTTCTTCCAGGGGGTGGCGCTGGGCACCTTTATCGAAGGCTTCAAGGTGGTCGACCGCAAGTTCGCGGGTGGCTCACTGGATTGGCTGACGCCGTTCGCCCTGTTCTGCGGGCTGGGGCTGATCGTCGCCTACACCTTGCTCGGTTGCACCTGGCTGATCATGAAGACCGAAGGGCCGTTGCAAAAGCAGATGCACGACATCGCCCGGCCCCTTGCGCTGGTGCTGCTGGCGGTGATCGGCGTCGTCAGCCTGTGGACCCCGTTGGCCTACCCGCAGATCGCCGATCGCTGGTTCAGCATGCCCAACCTGGTGTGGTTCATGCCGGTGCCGATCCTGGTGCTGGTGACGTTCTACGGCCTGCTGCGCGCGGTGGCGCGTAATGCCCACTACACGCCGTTCCTGTTGACCCTGGTACTGATCTTCCTCGGCTACAGCGGCCTGGGCATCAGCCTGTGGCCGAACATCATTCCGCCGTCGATCTCCCTCTGGGAAGCTGCCGCGCCGCCGCAGAGCCAGGGCTTCATGCTGGTGGGGACGCTGTTCATCCTGCCGTTCATCCTGGGGTACACGTTCTGGAGCTACTACGTGTTCCGCGGCAAGGTCACCCATGACGACGGCTATCACTAGGAGGCTTGCAGCATGAATGCAGAAGAGAAGAAGCCGTTGTTGCAACGCCTGGGCTGGCTGGTGCTGATCTGGCTGCTGAGCGTAGCCGCGCTGGGGGCCGCGGCCTGGGTGATGCGCATGTTCATGGCGGCGGCGGGGTTGACCACCCACTAGTTGCGCGAGTGGCGTTGCCGATGCCCAGGTCTACTTGCGTGCCTTGAGCACCACGAACTTGGGCGTCGCCGCCACCTGTTCCACACCTCGGAACAGGCGCGACAGCTTGCTGTGATAACCCAGGTGGCGGTTGCCGACGATGTACAAGGCGCCCCCCACCACCAGTGCTTCGCGGGCCTGCTGGAACATGCGCCAGGCGAGGAAGTCGCCCACCACCTGTTGCTGGTGGAACGGCGGGTTGCACAGCACCACGTCCAGCGACTGTTTCTCGTGGTCGGCCAGCCCATCGCCCGGCTGTATCACCGCGCTACGCTCGCCCAGCGCCGCCTGCCAGTTCTCCTGGGCCGACTGCACGGCCATGTACGACTCGTCCACCAACGTGTAGTGCGCCTCGGGGTTGGCCAGTGCGCTGGCGATCGCCAGTACGCCGTTGCCGCAGCCCAGGTCCGCCACCCGCGCGCGGCCCAGGCCCTGGGGCAGGTGCGGGAGGAAGGCACGGGTGCCGATGTCCAGGCCTTCACGGCAAAACACGTTGGCGTGGTTGATCAGCTCCAGTGCCGGGCTGTCGAGGCGGTAGCGGGTGGGGTAGGGCGAGACCACGACCGGGCGCGGTTGGTAACGGGCGGTCAGCAAGCGTGCTTTTTTCTGCGCAAGCGAGGCCTGCACCGGGCCGATGTATTTCTCCAGCAGGTCACCTGCCGCACGCGGCAGGTGCTTGATCATTGCCCCGGCAATCACCTCGGCGCCTTCGGCCAGGTGGCCTTGCAGGCGTATCAACTGTTCTTCGAGCAGTGCCAGGGTCTTGGGCACCCGCAGCAGTACACGTTCGAACGGGCCTTGCCATGAGGCGCTGGCCGGCACGAACGGCACGCTGTCGTAGGGTTTGCCGTTGCGCGCCAGGTTTTTCTCCAAGGCCAGGTGCGCCAGGTGCGAGTCGCCGCTGCTGACTGCTTGCACGTGCCCGGCCAGGCTGGCGGCCAAGGCACCGAAGCTGTCGTTGAGCACCAGTACCCGGCAGTCGGCCCGCAGTGCCTGGCCGGCCAGGTGCTCGAGCAGGTACTGGTCGGCGGCGTCGAAGGCCTGCAACGGGTCGTTGTGCTGTTCCGGCTGGCGGATCAGGTCGAGGTCGGCGAAAGGGCTGTTCAGCAGGGGCATGAGGTCTGGCTCGAATACAAGGCTGCCCGCCGAGGTTCACGGCAAGCTTGAAGAGGGCAATTCTACAGGGGTTTGCCCGGGCGCGGGCCTCGCTGTCAGATCAACCCCTGGCTGACAGCGATGGCCACCGCGCCGACCTTGTTGGCGGCGTTGGTCTTGGCGATCACGCTACGGATATGGAAATTCACCGTGCTGATCGACAGCGAAAGGATCTCGGCGATGTCGGAGGCGGTCTTGCCGATCGCGGACCACTTGATCACCTCCAGCTCGCGCTTGCTCAGCTTCAGGGTCAGCGTGAGATCGGCCTGGTAATGTTCGCTGAGCAAGGCGTGCAAGGTGTTGCACAGCCACAGGACCTGCGCCCCCTTGAGCAGCAGTTCATCGGTATCGACGCTGCGCCGGGGCCTGCTCACGCTCAATTGCGTTTCGTTATGCCGCACATCATGCACCGGCTGTGTCCAGCCATAACGCAAGCCATGGTTCCAGGTGACCTCACGAAAATACGGGGCGCACTCGAACAGCTCTTCCCGCCAGATCACGGCGCTTGTGCGAAAGTGGCACTGTTGCGTGATCGGGTCCAGATCGACAAAGGCGAGGTCCCGGAAATACGTGTTCAGGCAGGAGGAGTAGTTGTTGTAGAGGATGACTCGCGGGGAATGGCCGGCATTGTACATGTACAGGGCCAGGCCAACGTTGACGAAGTCCAGGTCCTCCAGCAGTCGTACTGCGTAGTCGAACATGCTTTGAGGGTCTTGCTTCTCGCTCAGCGTGTGCAAATGCTGCGTTTTCCATTGGTCCATGAGCTTCACCCGCTCGGAATCCGTGCCATTGGATCCAGTCTAGGCGCTTGGGGCTTCACGGTTGTGAATTTTGCGCCGTTATGAGCCCTGATTATTTTCACGCGTGTGAATTTTCTGGCAGTGCAGCTATGGCATTCGGCAGCTCCCGCCCGTCGACGGGATGAGTCCCTACAAAACCTCGGTGTTCATCCTGGGTACTTTGCGCGAAACTTGGCGCATCAAGCCTTTGGAGCCCGTCATGACCGCCAGTGCCGACAAGTTCACCCGCCAGACTCTGCTCGATGTTCAGCCTCTGACGCCGAACCTATTCAGCCTGCGCGTCACCCGCGACCCTGGGTTTCGCTTTCGTGCCGGGCAGTTCGCCCGCCTTGGGGTGACCAAGGCCGATGGCAGCGTGGTGTGGCGCGCCTACTCGATGGCCAGTGCCCCGCATGACGAGTTTCTCGACTTCTTCTCGATCATGGTGCCAGGCGGCGAGTTCACCAGCGAGCTGAGCCGCCTGGTCGAGGGCGATACGTTGCTGATCGAGCGCCTGCCGTTCGGCTACCTGACCCTCGACCGCTTCGTCGGTGGCCGCGACCTGTGGCTGCTGGCCACCGGCACCGGCATCGCGCCATTCGTGTCGATCCTGCAGGACTTCGAGGCCTGGGAGCGGTTCGACCACATCAAGCTGGTGTATTCGGTACGCGAGGCGAAGGAGCTGGCCTACGTCGACCTGATCCAGGGGCTGGAGCAGCGCGACTACCTGGCCGAGTTCGCGGGCAAGTTGCAGTTCATTCCAGTGGTCACCCGCGAGTCCCACCCAGGGGCGCTGAATGCGCGCATTACCACGCTGATCGAGAACGGCGAACTGGAGAAGGCGGCGGGGCTCGAGCTGTCGCCAGAGCACTCACGGGTCATGCTGTGCGGCAACCCCGAGATGATCGACGAGACCCGCAAGGTGCTCAAGGCACGCGACCTGCAACTGAGCCTGAGCAAGCGCCCGGGGCAGGTCGCCGTGGAAAACTACTGGTAACCGGCGCCGGTCTCTTCGGCGCTGGCTCAGGCGCCTTCAGGGCTGGCGATTCTGCGTCTTGAGCAGGTCGCGAATCTCGGTCAGCAGGGTTTCCTGGGGCGTCGGCGCAGGCGGTACGCTGGGCGCCACGGCCTCTTCGCGCTTGAGGCGGTTGATCACCTTCACGCCCATGAAGATGGCGAAGGCCACGATCAGGAAGTCGATCACGGTCTGGATGAACTTGCCGTAGGCCAGCACCACCGCCGGAATATCGCCCTCGGCCGCCTTGAGGGTGATGGCCAGGTCACTGAAGTCCACGCCGCCGATCAGCAGCCCCAGCGGCGGCATCACCACGTCGCCCACGAAGGACGACACGATCTTGCCGAAGGCCGCGCCGATGATGATACCGACCGCCATGTCGACGACGTTGCCCTTGACCGCGAAGGCCTTGAATTCACTGATCATGCCCATGGTTTATTCCCTGTAACAAATGGATAAGTAGTCGCAGTGTAAGCCAGCAATGGGCTTAATGCCTTGCACAGCAGTTACTGACTGCACCCGCTGCGAATAGTTTTGTCGCCGCACGGCGCGGTCAAGACACACCTGCCTCGGCTATCATGGCGAATTTTCCCCAGGAGACCGACCCATGGCCAAGGCCAAGCGCTTGTATGGCTGCACCGAGTGCGGCGCGACCTTCCCCAAATGGGCCGGCCAGTGCGGCGAGTGCGGCGCCTGGAACACCCTGGTGGAGACCATGATCGAAAGCGCCGGTGCCGCCGCCCCCAGCGGGCGTGCCGGCTGGACCGGGCAACAGGCGCAGCTCAAGACCCTGGCCGAGGTCAGCGTCGAGGAAATTCCACGTTTCACCACCAGCAGCACCGAGCTCGACCGCGTGCTCGGCGGCGGCCTGGTGGACGGCTCGGTGGTGTTGATCGGCGGCGATCCGGGTATCGGCAAATCGACCATCCTGCTGCAAACCCTGTGCAACATCGCCACGCAGATGCCCGCGCTGTACGTCACGGGCGAGGAGTCGCAGCAGCAGGTGGCCATGCGTTCGCGGCGCCTGGGCTTGCCCCAGGACCAGCTCAAGGTGATGACCGAAACCTGCATCGAGACCATCATCGCCACCGCGCGCCTGGAAAAGCCTCGGGTAATGGTGATCGACTCGATCCAGACGATTTTCACCGAGCAGTTGCAGTCAGCCCCTGGCGGCGTGGCCCAGGTACGCGAGAGCACGGCGCTGCTGGTGCGCTACGCCAAGCAGAGCGGCACGGCGATCTTCCTGGTTGGCCACGTCACCAAGGAAGGCTCGCTGGCTGGCCCACGCGTGCTGGAGCACATGGTCGACACCGTGCTGTATTTCGAAGGCGAGTCCGATGGCCGCCTGCGTCTGTTGCGAGCAGTGAAGAACCGCTTCGGTGCGGTCAACGAGCTGGGTGTGTTCGGCATGACCGACCGTGGCTTGAAGGAGGTTTCCAACCCCTCGGCGATCTTTCTCAACCGCACCCAGGAAGAAGTGCCCGGCAGCGTGGTGATGGCCACCTGGGAAGGTACTCGGCCGATGCTGGTGGAGGTGCAGGCGCTGGTGGACGACAGCCACCTGGCCAACCCGCGCCGGGTGACCCTGGGCCTGGACCAGAACCGCCTGGCCATGCTGCTGGCGGTGCTGCACCGGCACGGTGGCATTCCCACCCACGACCAGGATGTGTTCCTCAACGTGGTTGGCGGGGTCAAGGTGCTGGAGACCGCCTCGGACCTGGCATTGTTGGCCGCCGTGATGTCGAGCCTGCGCAACCGCCCGCTGGCCCATGGCCTGCTGGTGTTCGGCGAAATCGGTTTGTCTGGCGAGGTGCGCCCGGTGCCCAGTGGCCAGGAGCGCTTGAAGGAAGCGGCCAAGCATGGCTTCAAACGTGCCATCGTGCCCAAGGGCAACGCCCCGAAGGAGGCGCCGCCAGGCTTGCAGGTGATCGCCGTGACCCGCCTGGAACAGGCCTTGGATGCATTGTTCGAGTGACCCGTACTCTCGCAGGTGACGCTCCGCAGCCGTAGCATGTCGCCACCAGGCGAGCGCCCCTGGCGCGTTTGTGCATCGCATGCCTGAAATATCCGCACAGTAAAAAGGGGAGCCGACGATGCGCGTCGGCTCCCCCGCATGACCCCATCACGTTGTGGTCAATGCTCGGCGACCGCTTTGCGCCGGGGCGCCTCGCTGCCATGCTCGTCGCGCTCCATCACCGGCACCTCGACGCCCTCGGCGTCGAACAGCTTGCCGTCCTTGAAGTAGTCGCCATCACGCAGCGCCGAAATGTCCGAGTACTGAATGGTGCGCTCGTAGCCTGCGGCGAATACCGACTGCTGGTCCGAGTTGCCTTTGGTGAAGTGGTTGAAGATCAGGTTGAGGAGAATTGCCATGATCGCCGCCGAGCTGATGCCCGAATGGAAGATGGTTTCGAACCAGTTGGGGAAGTGGTGGTAGAAGTTCGGCGCGGCAATCGGGATCATGCCAAAGCCCAGGGAAGCGGCGACGATGATCAGGTTGACGTTGTTCTTGTAACTGACCTTGGACAGGGTACGGATACCGCTGGCGGCCACGGTGCCGAACAGCACGATGCCCGCACCACCCAGCACAGGCGTTGGCACGGCGGCGATCACCCGGCCCATGATCGGCAGCAGCCCCAGTACCACCAGGATCATCCCGCCGGTAGCCACCACGTAGCGGCTCTTGACCCCGGTGACGGCTACCAGGCCGACGTTCTGGGCGAAGGCGCTCTGGGTGAACGAGCCGAAGATCGGCGCCAGGATGCTCGACGCCATGTCGGCGCGCAGGCCGTCGCCCAGGCGCTTGGAGTCGACCTTGGTGTCGATGATCTCACCGACTGCCAGGATATCCGCCGAGGTCTCAACCAAGGTCACCATGATGACGATGCACATCGACAGGATCGCGGCGATGTGGAAGGTCGGCATGCCGAAGTGGAACGGGGAGGGCAGGGCGAACATCGGGCCTTCGCCGACCTGACTGAAGTCCGCCATGCCCAGCGCCCAGGCGATCAGGGTACCGACCACCATCGCCAGGAGAATCGACAGGCGCGAGATGCTCGCACTGCCCAGCTTGCTCAGCAACAGCACGATGGCGAAGGTCAGCGCTGCCAGGCCGATGTTGGCCATGCTGCCGAACTCCGGCGAGGCGCTGTTGCCGCCCATCACCCAGCGTGCGGCCACTGGCATCAGGGTCAGGCCGATGGTGGTGATGACGATGCCGGTGACCAACGGCGGGAAGAACTTGGTGATGCGCGAGAACACCGGCGTGATGAGAAAGCCGATGAACGATGCCGCCATGACCGCGCCCAGCACGCCCGGCAGGCCGCCGCCACCTTCGCTGCTGAGAATCGCGCCCATGGTCGCCACGCCGGCGAACGACACGCCCTGCACCAGTGGCAACTGGCAGCCGAAGAACGGCAGGCCGAGGGTCTGCAGCAACGTGGCCAGACCTCCTGCGAACAGCGACGCGGCGATCAGCAGGCCGATCTCTGCAGGGTTCAGGCCTGCCGCCTGGCCAAGAATCAAGGGTACCGCGACGATCCCACCGTACATGGTCAGGACATGCTGCAGCCCGTAGGCCAGGTTGGCACCCAGGCCGAGGTTTTCATCCTCGGGCCGCGGGGCAGGAGACGTGCTGGTGGACGTAGTCATTGGAGCAGGCTCTCTGTTTATTTTTGTGACGCTACTGTAGACAGGTCGTACAAATCATTGCCACAAAAATTGTATACAATTTTTTGATCGGAGCGCCTCAACGCACCGCATAAAGGCGCTTATGACCTCGATGCAGGTTGCGTTCCAGATTGGTAGGAGCGGGCCTAAAAGGGTGTGTACAAAAATACGCAAGCCAGCATTAAAGCTGTCTAGGTGGACAAGAAAGGCGGGGCGGGACGGTCGTTAGTTGGCTAAAAGATTTTAATCTTCGATAAGTTCGCGCAGCTCGCGCATCATTTCGGTGCTGTCGGCCACGTTCAGTTCCACAAGACGGTGCAGGTGGCTCATCGAGTCGAGGTCGATGTAGAGGCAGACGAAGCCCAGCCGGGTGGGCTCTTCATGGCGCAGTTCCACCTGCATTTGCACGCGGGTGTCTTGGGCGAGGTGGATGATTGCGTCGAAATCCTGGGTCAGGTCCGCGTCCCAGGGGGCGGGGCGCTCGATCAACAAGCCCTTGAGCGACAGGTCGAGCAGTTTCACCGACCAGCGCTTGTCGCCCTGGCGCAGTTCGGTCGGGGCATCGAAGTCGATGCGCTGGAAGCGCCGGCGGTCGTCGGGGGAAGTGTTCATAGCCAGTCCTCGTCAGTAGTTCTGAACTATAGACCAGCTATGAACGGCGTGGCCCGCAGGCGCATGGCGTGATTATTGGCGACAAGGTCGAGATCGCCCCAAGCAGGGGCTTTTTCCGCACGCTTGAGGGCAGGGTTAGTGATGTAGTTCTCCCACGGGCCAGGCAACGGACAAAAGTGTCAGTTCGCTTGTGGCGCGCCTGCCGGTTCCCGAGTGGTATCAATTCGATATGGTAAAGCGCCTAACCACGCCCTAGACTCAAGACGCTGTCTATTCCAACCCTCTAGCTGGAAGCACGCCATGAATAACAATAACAGCCTGCTACGCCACATACCGTGGCTGGCGCTGGCAGTCCTGGGAGCCTGCGCGTTGGGTGTCGTCGCCCTGCGTCGTGGCGAGGCGATCAACGCCTTGTGGATCGTGGTCGCGGCGGTGGCCATCTATCTGGTC
>NZ_JAVAYC010000032.1:0-53197 GCF_042709235.1 Pseudomonas sp. LS_2
CGGACAACGCAAAATACAAACCCAAGTCGCACCAACCGACTCCTGCTAAGATTGCGCCCCGACTGCCAGACAACCGGCAGCGTGGGCTCAAGCGAACAATCCCGGCAGAGGTAAGATATGTCTCCTGGTGCTTCAACAACCAGCGAACTGGCGAAAATCGAGCGGCTGCAACTGCATGACACCGTGCTCGATCATTTGCGTCGTTTCATCATCGAAGGCACGTTGAAACCGGGCATCAAGATCAACGAACGTGAACTCTGCGAAGTGCTCGGCATTTCCAGAACCCCCCTGCGCGAGGCACTGAAAGTGCTGGCCGTGGAAGGCCTGATCGAACTTCGCCCCAACCGCGGTGCGCGAGTTGCGCAAATGAGCGATGTCGAGATCCGCGAAACCTTCGAGCTCATGAGCGGCATCGAGGCGTTCAACGGCCAATTGGCCTGCGAGCGTATCACCGATGCCGAGGTGATCAATATCAAGTCCCTGCACTACCAGATGCTGCAGGCGAAAGAAAACAATGACCTGTCGCTGTACTTCCAGAAGAACGCCGCCATCCACGATGCGATCAGCCAGGCCGCACGCAACGAAACCCTGCGCAAGACCTACCTGACCCTCAACCGGCGTATCCAATCCATTCGCTATCTCTCCAACCGCACCGAGGTGAAGTGGGAGCGCGCCATCCACGACCATGAAGACATGATCGAGGCCTTGGAGAAGCGCGATGCGGACCAGTTGCGCAATATCCTGCGCCGCCACATTCTCGACGCCGGTGGTATCGAACACGCTTGACCGTCACCCCGCCCCGCGCTGATACCTCTCTCCTTCCGCTCTACCCTTAAACCCTTAAATCTGAATTCAGACCGATCAAACCCGATCGGTCTGCACCCCTGCACGCCACTATCTACGCGATTTTATGCCGTTGCCGGTAGACGCATTTTATATTTTGAATGCAGAATACCAAAGGCATCGCATTGCGACTGTCTCACAACCCCCTCCGACCCAGCCTGAGAGGTCACACCATGGACCCAGAAGAACAAGAAAAAACCTACGAATCGCGGCGATCGTTTTTCAAGAAAACCCTCACCCTGATCCCCCTCACCGTAGTCGCCACCCAGATGCCTGGGCTTGTCGATGCCGCCCCCAGCGAACCTGTGCGTGAACCACGCGACCGTGCACCGACCACGCCCTACTTGCCCGTGTTCTTCAACGAAATCGAATGGGCCATCATCAATGCGGCCTGCGCCCGGTTGATTCCCAGGGACGAACTGGGTGCCGGAGCCATCGAGGCGGGTGTTCCCGAATTCATCGACCGACACATGCAGAGCAGCTACGCCGCGGGTGATATCTGGTTCCTCCAGGGCCCGTACTACGAAGCAGGCCCGGAGTTCGGCTACCAGGGCAGGCTGGCACCGCGCGACATCCTGCGGGTCGGCATGGCCGGGCTGGATGCCTGGAGCAGAAAGACCTTCTCCGGCAAGCGCTTCAGCGAGCTTTCCAACGCCCAGCAGGACACAACGCTCAAGCAACTCGAAGCCGGTGAAATCAAGACCGAAGGCGTACCCGGAAAGGTGTTCTTCAGCCACCTGCTCAACGAAACCTTGTACGGCTTCTTCTCCGACCCTCAGTACGGCGGCAACAAGGACATGGCCGGCTGGAAACTGGTGGGCTACCCCGGCGTTCGCGCCGACTTCATGGACTGGGTGGAGCAAACCTCCAAGCCCTATCCGCTGCCGCCTGTAAGCATGTCTGGTCGTCGAGGTTAAGCATGGCAACCCAAGAAAAAGTCGATGCGGTGATCGTGGGCATGGGCTGGACCGGCGCCATCCTGGCCAAGGAACTGACCGATGCGGGCCTGAAGGTAGTGGCCCTGGAGCGCGGCGCAGACCGCGACACCTACCCGGATTTCGTATACCCCAAGGTCAATGACGAGCTCGCAGGCTCGGTGCACCGCAAGTACCTGCAAAGCCTGAGCAAGGAAACCCTGACGATTCGCCACGACCTCTCGCAGCGCGCCGTCCCCTACCGGCAGATGGGCTCGTTCAAGCCCGGCGATGGCGTGGGCGGTGCGGGTACGCACTGGTCGGGCTGCCACTTCCGCGCACTGCCCGAAGACTTCAACCTGCGCTCGAACTACGAAGCCCGCTACGGCAAGTCGTTCATCCCCAAGGAAATGACCATCCAGGACTTCCCGGTCACCTATGCCGAGCTGGAACCGCACTTCGACCACTTCGAACACGTGTGCGGCACCGCCGGGCAGGCCGGCATCGTCAACGGCGTTGCCGTGGCCGGGGGAAACCCCTTCGAAGGCTCGCGCAGTCGACATTTCCCCCTGGCCGCGAACCCGGACTACCTGGGCGGCAAGATGTTCGCCAAGGCCGCCAACGAATTCGGCTACCACCCTTATCCGATTCCGGCCTCGAACGCCTCAGGCCCCTACAAGAACCCCTATGGCTGCCAACTTGGCCCGTGCAACTACTGTGGGTTCTGTAGCGACTACGGCTGCCTGAACTACTCCAAGGCCAGCCCCAACGCCTGCATCCTGCCGGTGCTGCGTCAGCGTGCGAATTTCGAATTGCGGCCCAACTCCCAGGTGCTGCAAGTGAACCTGGACAGCGACCGGAAAAAGGCCACCGGGGTGACCTACCTGGATGCCTCGGGCCATGAACAGACCCAACCCGCCGACCTGGTGATCCTCGCCGCATTCTCCTACCTGAACGTGCACCTGATGCTGCTCTCCGGCATCGGCAAGCCTTACGACCCACACACCGGCGAAGGCGTGGTCGGCAAGAACTACACCTATCAGAATCTGACCCGCATGACGCTGTTCTTCGACAAGCGCGTACAGGGCAACCCATTCATCGGTATCGGCGGCGCCGGCCAAGTCATCGATGACTTCAACGGCAACCAGATCGACAACGCCAAGCTCGGCTACCTGGGCGGCAGCGTGCTCTGGGCGCGCCAGCCCGGCGGTGGGCCAGTGCGCGGCATCAGCCTGCCACCAGGGACGCCGAAATGGGGCAGCGCCTGGAAGAAAGCCGCGCAAGACCATTTCCGCCACCAGTTCTACTGGGAAGTCCAAGGCGCCAACATGGCCTACCAGGACTGCTACCTGGATCTCGACCCGACCTACAAGGACGCCTACGGCCGCCCCATGCTGCGCATGACCTTCGACTGGAAGGCCAACGAGATCAAGGCCAACCAGTACATGGTCGGCAAGCTCCAGGAAATGGCACGCAGCTTGAACCCGCTGGCGATATCCGCCGATGCGAAAAAGGCCGGTGAACACTACAACACCACCCGCTACCAGAGCACTCACACCTGCGGCGGCGCGATCATGGGCGAAAACCCCAAGACCAGCGCGGTGAACCGCTACCTGCAGTCCTGGGACGTGTCCAACGTGTTCGTCATGGGCGCCTGCGCCTTCCCGCAGAACAACGGCTACAACCCGACCGGCATGGTGGGTGCGTTGGCGTACTGGTCAGCCAAGGCCATTCGTGAAAAGTACCTCAAGGCCCCCGGCCCACTGGTGCAAGCGTGAGGAGCGCCGCGTTGATGAGCATTCGAACTGCACTGGCAACGGCGGTCCTTTTCGTGGCGGGCCCCTTGTGGGCCGACGACTACAAGTCGCCCGAGCTGATCAAACAAGGCGAATACCTGTCCCGCGCAGGCGACTGCGTCGCCTGCCACACGGCCAAAGGCGGCAAGCCCTACGCGGGCGGGCTGCCGATGGCAACGCCGGTCGGCACCATTTTCGCCACCAACATCACCCCCGACCCTAAGACCGGCATCGGCCACTACAGCCTCGAAGACTTCGACAAGGCCGTACGCCACGGCATCGCCAAGGATGGCTACACGCTGTACCCGGCGATGCCCTACCCCTCGTACGCTCGGGTCACCGACGAAGACCTCAAGGCGCTGTATGCCTACTTCATGCATGGAGTGAAACCAGTCGAGCAGGCCAACCGGGAAAGCGAGATTCCCTGGCCTCTGTCGATGCGCTGGCCGCTGGGCATCTGGCGTACCGCGTTCGCGCCGGCGGTCGAGGCGCAAACACCCAGCGGGCCGCTGAAGTACGAGAACGCCCAGATCGCCCGAGGCGCCTACCTGGTCCAGGGGCTGGGCCATTGCGGCAGCTGCCACACCCCTCGGGCGGTTACGCTGCAAGAGAAGTCGCTGGATGAACGGGACGAAAGCTACCTGGCCGGTGGCCAGGTGATCGATGGCTGGGTCGCGATCAGCCTGCGCGGGCACTCGCCCGACGGTATAGGCGATTGGAGCGTGGATGACATCGTGCAAACCCTGCGCAATGGCCGTAACGCACACTTCTCCTCGATCGGAGCGATGAACGATGTGATCCAGCACAGCGGCCAGCACCTCACCGACCCGGACCTCAAGGCGATCGCCCAGTACCTGAAGTCGCTGCCTGCCGTATCGGGTTCGAGCAAGGTTGCATTCGCAGCCAGCGACACCACGGCCAAGGCATTGTGGGCCGGCGAGTCGCCAAGCCGCGGCGCCGAGCTCTACGTCGACAATTGCGCGGCCTGCCACCGCACAGACGGCCAGGGCTACAAGGAGGTGTTCCCGCGCCTGGCGAACAACCCCTCGGTGCTTGCCGAAGACCCAAGCTCGATGATTCGGTTGATTCTCAACGGCAGCCGCTTGCCCTCGACCCACCAGGCACCTTCTGACCTGGTAATGCCGGGTTTCGGCTGGCGTCTGGATGACCAGGAAGCCGCGCAGCTGGTGTCGTTCATTCGCAACAGCTGGGGCAACAAGGCGCCGCAGGTTTCGGCCAAGGAAATCGGCGCCGTTCGCCAGGCGATCGCCGAGGAGCATGGAGCGACAGTGGCCAAGCATTAGGACCCACGCCATCGGTCGAGGCTACTGACAATGGCCTCGATCAATGACTGGCGCGCTTGAACGCTGGAAACGAAAAAGGGCCCTCTACTGAGGGCCCTTTTTCGTTGATCCCAAAGCTTCATGGAAGCCTTTGGATCGATATTTGGAGCGGGAAACGAGACTCGAACTCGCGACCCCGACCTTGGCAAGGTCGTGCTCTACCAACTGAGCTATTCCCGCGTCGTGATGGGTTGCTATTCTATCGACTTGCGAAGGAACGTCAACCCTTTGATTCAAAAAAACTTTTACTTCTGCTCAGAGCCTTCGCGCAGGTGCGGCCAGGCAGCCAGCAGGTAGTGCACCATCGACACAAGGGTCAGGCCCGCTGCCACCAGCAACAGCCCATAGCCAGCCACCACCCAGAAGGTCAACACCGGTGGGTTGGCCAGCAGGATCACCAGCGCCAGCATCTGTGCGGCGGTCTTCCACTTGCCCAGGTTCGACACCGCCACGTGCGCCCTCGCCCCCAGCTCTGCCATCCATTCGCGCAGGGCCGAGACCACGATCTCGCGACCAATGATGACCGCCGCCGGCAAGGTCAGCCAGAAGTTGGCATGCACCTGCACCAGCAACACCAGGGCGACAGCCACCATCAGCTTGTCCGCCACCGGGTCGAGGAAGGCGCCGAACGGGGTGCTCTGCTGCAACCGACGCGCCAGGTAGCCGTCGAGCCAGTCGGTCGCGGCAGCGATGGCGAACACACTGCTGGCTGCCATGTAGCTCCAGGGGTATGGCATGTAGAACAGCAGGATGAAGATCGGAATGAGCAGGACGCGTAGAACGGTGAGCAGGTTTGGAATATTCATCGGTACGACTGGCTGCAAGTTGAACCCGGCATTCTACTCGCTATGCAGGCTGGCATAAATCGACTCGGCAAGCTTTTTACTGATCCCCGGTGCCTTGGCGATCTCGTCGATGCTGGCGCGGTTGAGCTCCTGCAAGCCGCCGAAATGTTTCAGCAGGTCTCGACGCCGCTTCGGACCGACCCCGGCGACATCCTCCAGGCTCGACGTTCGCCGTGCCTTGCCGCGACGCGCACGGTGGCCGGTGATGGCAAAACGGTGGGCCTCGTCGCGGATCTGCTGGATCAGGTGCAGCGCCGGGGAGTCACCCTTGAGCGTGAATTCGTGAGCCACATCGTTGAGGTACAGGGTTTCGAAACCGGCCTTGCGGGTCACACCCTTGGCCACGCCCAGCAGGGTCAGGTCAGTGAGGCCAAGCGCCTGCATCACGTCGCGCGCCATGTTCAGCTGGCCCTTGCCGCCGTCCACCAGCAGCACGTCGGGCAGCTTGCCCTCGCCATCCTTGATACGCCCATAACGACGCATCAGGGCCTGGTGCATGGCGGCATAGTCGTCGCCGGCAGTCACGCCTTCGATGTTGAAGCGCCGGTAGTCGGACTTGAGCGGGCCTTCAGGGCCGAACACCACGCAACTGGCCACGGTGGCCTCGCCACTGGAGTGACTGATGTCGTAGCACTCCAGGCGTTGCGGCACCTCATCGAGGCCAAGCACCTGGGCCAGTGCCTCGAAGCGCGCTGCCATGTGCTGGCGGTTGGCCAAGCGCGCGTTGAGGGCCTGCTCGGCGTTGGTCACCGCCAGTTGCTGCCAGCGCGCACGGGTGCCACGCACCCGGTGGCTGATGGCCAGCTCACGACCGCGCAGGCTCTGCACGGCCTCGACGATGGCCTCGAAGTCCTCGTGCACCACGTTGACGATCAACTCGCCCGGCAGCTCGCGCTCGGCATTGCCCAGGTAGTACTGGGAAAGAAATGCGGCCATTACTTCGGCCACCTCTTCCTCGATCCCCACCTGGGGAAAGAAATTCTTGCTGCCCAGCACACGCCCACCGCGCACGCTGATCAGGTGCACGCAGGCGCCGCCCGGGTTGACGAAGGCGGCCACCACGTCGACGTCGCCAGAGCCGCCTTCCATGTACTGCTGGTCCTGGACCCGGCGCAGCAAGGCGACCTGGTCGCGCAACTCGGCAGCCCTCTCGAAGTTCAGGGCCATGGCGGCCGCTTCCATCTCGGCGTTGAGCTCGTTGCCCAGTTGCTGGGAGCGGCCCTCGAGGAACATCACCGAGTGACGTACGTCCTCGGCATATTCCTCGGCAGGCACCAGGCCCACGCAAGGGCCCTTGCAACGTTTGATCTGGTATTGCAGGCAAGGGCGTGTGCGGTTGGCGTAGTAGCTGTCTTCGCACTGGCGAACCGAGAAAGCCTTTTGCAGCATGCTCAGACTTTCGCGAATGGCACCGGCACTGGGGTATGGGCCGAAGTAGCGGCCCTTGGCCTTCTTGGCCCCACGATGGATTCCCAGGCGTGGGAACTCGCCGTCAGACAGGAACACGTAGGGATAGGACTTATCGTCGCGCAACAGGATGTTGTAGGGCGGCCGCCACTCCTTGATCAGCGTCTGCTCCAGCAGCAGCGCCTCGGTTTCATTGGAGGTGATGGTGGTCTCGACCTGGGCGATACGCGCCACCAACGCGGCGGTCTTGGGCGCCAGGCCAGCCTTGCGAAAATAGCTGGCCAGGCGCTTCTTGAGGTTCTTCGCCTTGCCCACGTAAAGCAGCCGGGACTCGGCGTCGAACATTCGGTAGACGCCCGGGCGACCGCTGCAGGTCGCCAGGAACGCGCTGGCATCAAAGAGTTGGGACATTTAGAGACTGGCGTCGACCATACCGTGGCGGACGGCCAGCAGCGTCAGTTCGACGTCGCTGGTGACCGAGAGTTTTTCGAAAATCCGATAACGGTAAGTATTGACGGTCTTGGGGGACAGACACAACTTGTCGGAGATGATCTGCACTTTCTGGCAGCCGACGATCATCAGGGCAATCTGGATTTCCCGCTCCGACAACGCATCGAATGGCGAGCCTTGCGGCTGGAACGGCTTGAGCGCCAGCTGCTGGGCAATTTGCGGACTGATGTAGCGTTGGCCGGCAAAGGCCAGGCGAATGGCCTGGACCATCTCGTCAAGCCCGGCGCCCTTGGTCAGGTAGCCAGCGGCACCGGCTTGCAGCAGGCGCGTGGGGAACGGGTCTTCCTCGCATACGGTAACCGCCACCACTTTTATATCCGGGTGGCTGCGCAGCAGCTTGCGGGTAGCCTCGAGCCCGCCGATCCCTGGCATCTTCACGTCCATCAGCACGACATCCGGCTTGAGCTCACGGGCCAGCTTGAGTGCGGACTCGCCCGAATCCGCCTCACCGACCACCTGCAGGCCGTCGATATCGGCCAGCATTCGCGTGATGCCGGTACGCACCAGATCGTGATCATCGACCACTAGGACCCTAATCAAGCAGACACCTCGTCATGGGGCGATTGGATCCGGCCACCTTAACAAAATTTTTCATTGCGGACCTAGCGTAAAGCGTCATTGAGATACGCCTGGCGCCCCACCCATGAGCGCTTGGAAGATGCCCGTGTATCCGCCGCCGCGGCGAGCCGGTTGAGCAGGTGCCAGACGGCAGCATGGTCCGCCGCCGACAACTGGCGGAGCACGCCGAGCAACCGGCTCTCCTCGGCGCTGAGGCTATCATTGGGTGCTGGCGTGCGCCCCCCGCTGACCACGTACAGCGCATCCACGCCCCTGGCTGCCAGGGCCGCCAGGTAGTCGAGACGTGGCGTGCGCTCACCGCTTTCGTACTTGCCCTGGGCATTGGGCTCAACCCCGCCAATGTCGCCGAACGCCCGCTGGGTCAGGCCCAGGCGTTCGCGCTCTTGCTTCAGGCGCGGACCGAATTCGTTCATACGATTCCCTTCCTCTGTAAAGACATGATCGGGTGCATCCCGCCCCCTATGAATAGCAAGCGCAGCGCTTTGCACTATGCACATTGGATCCAATATGCGCAAGCCATCCTTGTCCACTCATGTCTTTACAACCCTCGTTTACCTCCCACCATCGATCGCACGCTGCATACGCACGAAGCACTCATCCATCCCCATCTCGACGAAGCCACAGCGCTCGTATAGACGTCGCGCAGGGTTGCTCCTGAACACCATCAGACGCAGCAAGGGCAGGCGTCGCTGCCCCGCCCACTCGGCCAGAAGTTGCAATACCTGGCTGCCGATACCCCGCCCGCGATGTTCAGGCAGCAGGTGCAACTCGCGAATGAACAGGGCCTGGCGGTCCTGGCTGAGGCTGCAGAAACCCACCACCTCACCGCCCTCCTCGACCAGCCACTGCTCACGCCAACCCCAGGCTTGGTCAAAGGCCTCCTCGATCCACAGCAGGTCGAATTCACGGTAGTAAGGCAGCATTGCGCGCCGCGTGAGGTCGCGGGCGAAGGTGCGCTGCGTGTCGGGCGCCGGTACCAGGTTCATGCCGTGCAGCTGCGTTGCAATTCAGCCAGGAACCTTCAGCCCGCGCTGCACCGCCGGGCGCTCGAGGAAGGTCGCCAGCACGCGCTGCACCTGCTTGAAGTCGTCGTAGCCCACCAGGTCGCGCGCATCGTAGCGATCCACCAGGTTACGCACCCAGGGGAAGATGGCGATGTCGGCGATGCTATAGTCGCCCGCCACCCAGTCGCGGCCTTCCAGATGCCGGTCCAGCACGCCCAACAAACGTTTCGACTCGTTGACGTAGCGGTCGCGTGGACGCTTGTCCTCAATGTCCTTGCCGGCGAAGAAATGGAAGAACCCGACCTGGCCGAACATCGGCCCGATGCCGCCCATCTGGAACATCAGCCATTGCAGGGTCTGGTAACGGGTGGCCGGGTCGAGGCTGAGCAACTGACCGGTCTTCTCCGCCAGGTATTGCAGGATCGCCCCGGACTCGAACAACGGCAGAGGTTGTCCGCCCGGGCCGTCGGGGTCGAGTATCGCGGGGATCTTGTTGTTGGCACTCAGGGAGATGAACTCAGGGGTCAGCTGGTCGTCGCTGGCGAAGTCGACCTTGTGCACCTCGTACGGCAGGCCGATCTCTTCGAGCATGATCGACACCTTGACGCCGTTGGGGGTGGCCAGCGAATAGAGCTGCAAACGCTCCGGGTGCTGCGCCGGCCATTTGCGGGTGATGGGGAAAGCGCTGAGGTCCGTCATGGTCAACCCTTGCTGGGAAATGGGAAGCACCACTTTAGAGCCATACGCGCGAACTGGCCATTACCCGCAAGGCGCAAGCGCTAGAGGCCGAGCTCTTGCGGGGTGAGCATATCGGACTCGAAGGCGATCCAGCCGCCTTCCAGTTCGGCGTGGCCATTGACGATCGGGCCGTAGTAGGTCAGGCCGTTCTCAAGGGTCACGCAGATGTGCGTGGCGTTTTTATCCGGCGCCGCGAGCGTACCGACGAAATGCACCTTCTTCAGGGTCTCGGTCACCGCCTCCAGGCCAACGCGCATACCGGGGTTCTCGGCCGCCTCGGCGTCGCCTCCGCGGTCTTCGGCACTGATGGTGACGGTGGCGATGTAGGGGTATTTGCTCAAGCGGGTGGCCTCGGTGGGTTTGCTGGGGCGCATAGGGTACGGCAGGCGTTCCCGGTTGTCTCTAGCGGCCTGACCGCACAGGCGGATGCAAATGGCCTCCCCCGCCTCGATCTGTTAGGGTGCCCACCGATGCACGCCACACCACACGAGGACACCGAGTGAGCGCCGAACAACCCCTGATCGCCGACCTGTTCGAGGTCGACAAACGCCTGGCCCTCAAGCCCGTCGTGGACTTCAACGCCTACCTGCGCAACGCCTTCGGCGACGGCCCCTGCCGCTGCCACCGCTGCCTGGAGCTCGGCGGCGACGAGAGCGGGTACAGCCACCGCCACACCTTCGAGCTGGAAGGCCGCCAATTGCACCGGCGCTTCGCCAGCACCGCAGGCAGCGACGTGCTGCAAGCGCTGAAGAAAGCCTGGCTGTCGTACACCAAGGGCGAACTGCGGCCAGTGGGCGAACTGGACCTGGCGACCGTCAAGACCTTTACCGACAGCGCCCTGCACACACGCCTCCTTGCGCTGCTGCCGGCCAGCGGCCTGGCCCGCGAAGTGGACGGCAGCTGGCACCTGCAGGCCCAGGCCGACTGACGGCTAGGCGGTGCGGCAGGATTCTCCCGGTCTGCTACCTTGGGAGAACCCTCACCCCGCAGGTGATCCCGCCATGGCCCGCACAACCCCCATCGAGCTGTACCGCAACATAGGCATCGTCGCCCATGTGGATGCCGGCAAGACCACCACCACCGAACGTATCCTGTTCTACACCGGGGTCAACCACAAAATGGGCGAGGTGCACGACGGCGCCGCGACCATGGACTGGATGGCCCAGGAGCAGGAGCGCGGCATCACCATCACCTCGGCGGCGACCACGGCCTTCTGGCAAGGCTCGACCAAGCAGTTCGCCGACAAGTACCGCTTCAACATCATCGACACTCCCGGCCACGTTGACTTCACCATCGAGGTGGAGCGCTCGCTGCGTGTGCTCGATGGCGCGGTGGTAGTGTTCAGCGGCGCCGACGGGGTCGAGCCGCAGTCCGAGACGGTATGGCGCCAGGCCAACAAGTACCACGTGCCACGCCTGGCCTATATCAACAAGATGGACCGCCAGGGCGCCGACTTCCTGCGCGTGGTCAAGCAGATCGACCAGCGCCTGGGCCACCACCCGGTGCCGATCCAGCTGGCCATCGGCAGCGAGGAAAACTTCATCGGCCAGATCGACCTGGTGAAGATGAAGGCCATTTATTGGAACGACGCCGACCAGGGCACCAGCTACCGCGAGGAGGACATTCCTGCCGAGCTCCAGGCCTTGGCCGACGAGTGGCGCGCGCACATGATCGAGGCCGCAGCCGAGGCCAATGACCAACTGACCGAGAAGTTTCTCGAAGGTGAAGAACTGAGCGTCGAGGAGATCAAGGCCGCCTTGCGCCAGCGCACCATCGCCAACGAAATCGTCCCTACCATCCTCGGCTCCTCGTTCAAGAACAAGGGCGTGCCGCTGATGCTCGATGCAGTCATCGACTACCTGCCGGCCCCCAGCGAGATCCCACCGATCAAAGGCACCGACCCGGACGACGAGGAAAAACACCTCGAGCGCCATGCCGACGACTTCGAGCCGTTCTCGGCCCTGGCCTTCAAGATCGCCACCGACCCCTTTGTCGGCACCCTCACCTTTGCCCGCGTGTACTCCGGCGTGCTCAGCTCGGGCAACGCGGTGCTCAACTCGGTCAAGGGCAAGAAGGAGCGCATCGGCCGCATGGTGCAGATGCACGCCAACCAGCGCGCCGAGATCAAGGATGTGTGCGCCGGCGACATCGCCGCGCTGATCGGCATGAAGGATGTCACCACCGGCGACACCCTATGCGACATCGACAAGCCGATCATCCTCGAACGCATGGACTTTCCCGACCCGGTCATCTCCGTGGCGGTAGAGCCCAAGACCAAGGGCGACCAGGAAAAGATGGGCGTCGCCCTGGGCAAGCTGGCCCAGGAAGACCCATCGTTCCGCGTGCGCACCGACGAAGAGACCGGCCAGACCATCATCTCCGGCATGGGCGAGCTGCACCTGGACATCATCGTCGACCGCATGCGCCGCGAGTTCAACGTCGAGGCCAATATCGGCAAGCCGCAGGTGGCTTACCGCGAGAAGATCCGCAACACCTGCGAGATCGAAGGGCGCTTTGTGCGCCAGTCCGGCGGGCGCGGCCAATATGGCCACTGCTGGATTCGCTTCGCGCCTGGCGAAGAGGGCAAGGAAGGCCTGGAGTTCGCCAACGAAGTGGTCGGCGGCGTGATCCCGCGCGAGTACATTCCCGCGATACAGAAAGGTATCGAGGAGCAGATGAAGAACGGCGTGCTCGCAGGCTACCCGTTGATCGGCCTGAAGGCAGCGGTGTACGACGGTTCGTACCACGACGTCGACTCCAACGAAATGGCCTACAAGATTGCCGCATCCATGGCCACCAAGCAGCTGTCGCAGAAAGGCGGCGCGGTGTTGCTGGAGCCGGTGATGAAAGTGGAGGTGGTGACGCCCGAGGAATACCAGGGCGATATCCTCGGCGACCTGAGCCGGCGCCGCGGGATGATCCAGGATGGCGACGAGACCCCGGCAGGCAAAGTGATTCGTGCCGAGGTGCCGCTGGGCGAGATGTTCGGCTATGCCACCTCGATGCGCTCGATGACCCAGGGGCGGGCGAGCTTCTCCATGGAGTTCACCAAGTATGCCGAGGTGCCGACAGGCATTGCCGATGGCATCGTGAAGAAAAATCGGGGGGAGTGAAACTGATCACTCATAGGGTCTGATCTGGCGCCTTCGCAGGCACGCCCGCTCGTACAGGTACCGCGCCGATCTTGCAGGAGCGGGATTGCCTGCGAATGCGATCCATCAGGCAAGAACACGTTCAGTGCTGCTCCCCCGCGCGCTTGAGCAGCGTCTTGCAACGCTCCGACAAGTGCACTACCCGCAGGTGCTTGCCCGCCCTGGCATAACGCTCGCGCAGGGTCTTCAACGCCGCGATCGCCGAGTAATCGACGAAGCTCAGGTGCTTGCAGTCCAACGTCACGTTCTGCGGGTCGCCTGCAGGGTCGAACTGGTTGAGAAACAGCGTGGTCGAGGCAAAGAACAAGGTGCCATGCACGTGGTAGCGCTTGCCGCCCTCGCCGTCGTCATGGCTGTCGGCATGCAGTTCGCGGGCCTGCTGCCAGGCGAAGTTCACCGCCGCAATAACGATGCCGAACAGCACGGCGGCAGCCAGGTCGGTGAATACAGTCACCACGGTCACCGCGATGATCGCCAGCACATCGTTCACCGGCACCTTGTGCAACACACGCAGCGAGGCCCAGGCGAAGGTCTGCTGGGCGACCACGAACATCACACCGACCAATGCTGCCAGCGGAATGCGCTCGATCAGCGGCGACAGGAACAGAATGAACAGCAGGATCATCACACCGGCCACCACGCCTGATAGTCGACCACGGCCATTGGAGCTGAGGTTGATGACAGTCTGTCCGATCATCGCGCAGCCGCCCATGCCGCCGCAGAAGCCCGACACCATGTTCGCCGCGCCCAGGGCCACGCATTCGCGGTCTGGATAACCACGGCTCTCGGTAATCTCATCGGTCAGGTTGAGGGTCAGCAGGGTTTCCAGCAGGCCGACCATCGCCATCACCAGCGCGTAGGGCGCGATGATCTTCAGCGTCTCGAAGGTCCAGGGCACGTCGGGCCAGGCCAGCCCTGGCAAGCCACCGGCGATATGGGCCATGTCGCCGAGGGTGCGCGTGGGTAGGTCGAGCAGGTACACCAGCACGCCCACCCCCAGGATCGCCACCAGGGCTGGCGGCACCGCGCGGGTCAGCTTCGGCAGCAGGTAGACCACCAGCATGGTCAGCACCACCAGGCCGACCATCAGGTACATGGCGCTGCCCGCCAGCCAGTGCTCGCCCTCCTTGAAGTGCTCCAATTGTGCCAGGGCGATGACGATGGCCAGACCGTTGACAAAGCCGAGCATCACCGGGTACGGCACCAGGCGCACCAGCTTGCCCAGGCGCAGCACGCCGAACAGGATCATCAGTACGCCACCCAGCAACACCGTGGCCAGCAGGTACTGCGCGCCGTGCTGCACCACCAGGGCGACGATCACCACCGCCATCGAGCCCGCGGCGCCGGAGATCATGCCGGGACGACCGCCGAACAGTGCCGTCAGGGTGCAGATGATAAAGGCACCATACAGCCCCATCAGCGGGTTCAGGTGCGCGACCAGGGCGAAGGCGATGCACTCGGGCACCAGGGCGAAGGACGTGGTCAGTCCGGCGAGCAGGTCGGCGCGAAGTCGGGCGGGTTTCATGGTGTTCCTGTGGTCGGCGGGCCCTGCTGGTTGCCAGCGAGGCTACGTGCGTACGAATGGGAGCGCGATATTACGGAATTTGTCTGACAGCAGCCAGCCAGCCCTTGCCTAGCGCACCCGCTCGCGGCTTTGTACGGCCAGGTCCAGGGCGCGCTGCATGTCCAGCCGGGCCGAGCGCCCCAGGTCGGGGTCGTCGAGCTGGCCGTTGCGCTCCGACGGCAGGATGGGCGCCGTGAGGTCTTCGGCGTCCATGGCCTCGAAATCCTGCCTCGGGCCCAGGGTCAATGCACTGCGGCGCAGCAGCATGCGCAACTGCTCGGGAGTGAGGCCAGGGTTGATCGAACGCATCGCCGCGACGGTTGCCGCCACCAACGGTGTGGCATAGGAGGTACCGCAGTACGCCTTGTCGGCCTGCGAAGGCTGCAGACAGGCGGCGGCGCTGACATCTACGCGCATGTCGATGTTGGAACTGGCGCGCTTGGTGACATGGCGCGGGTCCTGCACCGGGACATCGCGCTCGCTCCGCTGGTGGCCACCCACCACGAGCAACTGCTCGGTGATGAACGAGGATGGCAGGCGGTATTCATCGGTACCCGACCAGGAGGCGCCATTGCCCGCCGAGTTGACCACCACCACATCGGGGTGCTTGACCCGCAACCACAGGAAGAACTCTTCCAGGAGCTCTTCATAGCCGCTCATGGCCAGCCCCGAGCGCACCAGCGAGTCTATCTCGTCGCCCTTGACGTCGCGGGCACCGACGCGGTGGATGCCCCAACTCCAGTTCAACACCTTGACCCCATCCTCTACCAGGTTGACCGAAGCGGCGATATTGGCGGTGATGCCGGCGTCGCTGTTGCGCTCCACGATCACCTCGAACCCTGGGCTGGCATTGCCCAGCCCGGTCAGAAAGCCGCCCGCCGCCCCTTCGCCACGTGCCGCCAGGATGCCTGCCACATGACTGCCATGACCTTGCGGACGGTCGCCGTCGCGGCCATAGAGGCAGGTGGAAGGCAGCGTGCAGGCACCGCGATAGGCAGTGAAGGCCGCCGCATCGAAGTCCAGTTCGCGCTCGATCACGCCGATGCGCACCGGCTGCACCGGTATCGCGGTGGCCGGTATGCGCTGCTGGTAGTAGTACAGGGCATCGATGAAACGGTTGGCCGCCCATTCGTCTGCCTGGTCGACCTGGGCCTTGTCTTTCCCGGCCCCCTCCTCGCCACGCTCAGGGGCGGACTCCTCGATCACCACCGCGTCCACGCTGAGCTCGCTGCCCATGCGCAGGAGCATCGCGTCGCGCTGTACCAGGTCCTGCACCGGCAAACGCAGTTGGTAGATGTTCAACGGGGGGATCGCGCCAACGACCTTCGCGCCGAACTTTTCGGCGATACGCCGGGCCTCGGACAAGCCATCGTGCTTTTCTTCGATCAACAGGCTGACCAGGTCGAGGTAGGTGGTCAGGCCATCCATGTTCTTCGCCACCTCGGCGGGGCCAGCGGCGACTACATGGCTGGCATGGCGGGTCAGCCACACCGGGTTGCTTTGCTGCTCGCCCACTTGCAGCCACACCGGCGCACTGGCCTGACCTGGGTTTTCGAGAACGAACTCGAGGGTATCGCCGCGACGCTCGACAGCCTGGTCGGCCAGACGCTGTCCGCCGAGCCACACCTCTGGCGTGTCCTGGCCCATGCCCTGGGCCCGCAGGCACCAATGGCGCGGACCTTCGCCCAGCAGATCACCGCAGCGTTGCAGGTGCTGAATGCGCAGGGGGTCCTGGGCCTGTGCGCCGTGGGCGAGCAGCAACAGGAAAACGAAATAGCGCGCCATGGGAAGGCTCCGGTCGGGCTGTTCTTGCTGCGACTGCCAGGGGAAATCAAAGGTTCAGCGATGCCAGCAATCGGCATTCAAAACCCTGTGATCCACGCCCTGCACAATGCTGACAAATTTGCCATCATGTTCATTCCACCTGCGGAGAACACGCACATGCCGCTACGCCCCCTTTTCGCCGCCGTGCTTCTGGCGACCAGCCTAACCGCCCAGGCCGCCACCGAGGTCGTGCCGTTGCAGCACCGCAGCAGCGCCGAGCTGCTGCCCGCCGCGCAATCGTTCCTTGGCAAGGACGGCACGGTCAGCGCCTTCGAGAACAAGCTGATCGTCAACGCCAGCCCCGAACGCATCGACGACCTGCGCACCCTGCTGCAACAGCTCGACACCGCGCCCAAGCGCATGCTCATCAGCGTCGACAATAACGACAGCAACTTCCAGGACAACCGCGGCAATGGCCGGGTCATCCGCTACGGCACGAGCAATCGCGAGGGCGGCCTGCAACAGGTCCAGGCCAGCGAAGGCCAGCCAGCGCTGATCCAGGTGGGACAGAGCGTGCCGATCACCAGCACCTCCACCGATGGCTACGGGCGGGTGCAGAGCGATACCGAATACCGCAACGTGACCCAGGGTTTCTACGTCACGCCAACCCTGAGCGGCGAAACGGTTCGTCTGCAAATAAGCACCAATAACGACCGAATGAGTAACGAACGTCCGGATGTAGTGAAAGTCCAGAGCACCGACACGACTATCACCGGCAGGCTTGGGGAGTGGATCACCCTGGCCGGCTACAACCAGCAGAGCCAGGCTGGACGCGACCCTTCGAGCCTTAGCTACAGCACCCAGCGCGGTGAAAACATGACATTGCGCGTCAAAGTCGACCTTCTTGACTGACCCCAGGCAGTTCGAGGCCTCGACCAAAGGCCTCGAAACTGACCAGCAAGTCGCATTAGACCAAAGATGTAGTAAGCGAAAAAATTCACTACAAAACATTTGACAGGCTCTTTTTTCCAAGGGCATGATGGCCTCGCTCCCGCTAATCAGAGGCCCTGGCAAGGGCTTCCGAGATGCACCCGGGTCACCCCTGGCGGCGTCTCGTGTCCATACGGCCCACAAGGTTGTTCGATGGGATTGCGACTGCAACGAAGAAGTTGTCCCGAGGGACGGAAGCGCATCACCGCAGTCACCCGGCAAACCCTGTCGCGCCACAGCAAGGCATCCACGAGCCAACCTGTCGCCGCACTTCGCCCGCGCTGCCACTTCCTCCCTTCGAGCCTTCTCGTTCGCCGCCGCCACTCCATCGCGAAGGACAGCCGCCTAGGCCCCTGAACCGCGCGCAGAGCACCAGCACCTACTTCACAAGACTGATGCGACGAGGTTTTATTTCCATGGCACTGACACGCGAACAGCAAATTGCAGCCCTTGAGAAAGACTGGGCCGAGAACCCGCGCTGGAAAGGCGTGACCCGTACCTACACCGCCGCCGATGTCGTTCGCCTGCGTGGCTCCCTGCAGCCGGAGCACACCCTGGCCCGCCTGGGCGCGGAAAAACTGTGGAAGCTGGTCACCGAAGGCGCCCACCCGTCCTTCCGCCCCGAGAAAGACTTCGTCAACTGCATGGGTGCCCTGACCGGCGGCCAGGCAGTGCAGCAGGTGAAGGCCGGCATCCAGGCCATCTACCTGTCCGGCTGGCAAGTGGCGG
This sequence comes from Pseudomonas sp. LS_2, assembly GCF_042709235.1. Lineage (NCBI taxonomy): Bacteria > Pseudomonadati > Pseudomonadota > Gammaproteobacteria > Pseudomonadales > Pseudomonadaceae > Pseudomonas > Pseudomonas sp. LS_2. The sequence goes on from NZ_JAVAYC010000032.1 coordinate 18,179, forward strand.
CCGACAACAACTCGGCCGAATCCATGTACCCCGACCAGTCGCTGTACCCGGTCGACTCGGTGCCGACCGTAGTCAAGCGCATCAACAACGCCTTCCGTCGCGCCGACCAGATCCAGTGGAAAGCCGGCAAGAACCCGGGTGACGACGGCTACATCGACTACTTCGCACCGATCGTGGCTGACGCCGAGGCCGGTTTCGGCGGCGTGCTGAACGCCTATGAACTGATGAAGAACATGATCGAGGCAGGCGCCGCAGGCGTGCACTTCGAAGACCAGCTGGCCTCGGTGAAAAAGTGCGGGCACATGGGCGGCAAGGTATTGGTTCCCACCCAGGAAGCCGTGCAGAAGCTGGTCGCTGCGCGCTTGGCCGCTGACGTCTCTGGCGTGCCGACCATCATCCTGGCTCGCACCGATGCAAACGCCGCCGACCTGCTGACCAGCGACTGCGATCCGTACGACCAGCCGTTCGTGATTGGCGAGCGTACTCGTGAAGGCTTCTATAAAGTCCGCGCCGGCCTCGACCAGGCCATCGCCCGCGGGCTGGCGTATGCCCCGTACGCCGACCTGATCTGGTGCGAGACCGCCAAGCCCGACCTGGACGAAGCGCGTCGCTTCGCCGAGGCGATCAAGAAGGAATACCCGGACCAGCTGCTGTCGTACAACTGCTCGCCGTCCTTCAACTGGAAGAAGAACCTGGACGACGCCACCATCGCCAAGTTCCAGCGCGAGCTGTCGGCCATGGGCTACAAGCACCAGTTCATCACCCTGGCCGGTATCCACAACATGTGGCACGGCATGTTCAACCTGGCGCACGACTACGCCCGCAACGACATGACCGCCTACGTGAAGCTGCAGGAGCAGGAATTCGCCGATGCCAGCAAAGGCTACACCTTCGTGGCGCACCAGCAGGAAGTGGGTACTGGCTACTTCGATGACATGACCACCGTGATTCAGGGTGGGGCTTCGTCGGTGACTGCGCTGACCGGCTCGACCGAGGAAGAGCAGTTCCACTGAGTACGGTGAGCTGAAATGAAAGGCCCAGGCCCCGTAAGGTGCCTGGGCCTTTGTTTTGCTGCCCCGATCTCTTGCGCGGGCAAGCCCGCTGCTGCAGCTGAACCTCAGCCTTGGCAAATCCTGTAGGATCGGGCTTGCCCGCGAAGAGGTCGGCATTGGCACAAGCAGAACCCGATATACCGACTAAGCTTGTGGCTACCCGATAGCAAGGACTGCCCATGCCACGTTCTGGCCACCTGCTCATCATCGCGGTCACAGCGTCCGCCCTCTCTATATATGCAGTGGCCTGCTCCATGCTTTGGCGCGCCCTGGCCAGCAGCGGCTCCCTACCTGGTCACCCTCAGCTACTGGCTTGGCCAGGGGCTGATTGCACGGTCGACGACACATCGCCAAAGCATCGAAACATTGACCCAGCGCGGTGCGCACACGACGCACAACTGCTAGAACGAGAGGTTTTCTCATTTGCAAGAGGCGAGCGCGCAACAGCAACTTGGCCCGCAACAAAAAGTGCTCGAAAGAGCCGGATGAGTCAAATGATATTAATTATCATTACGAAACTTCGCGGTCGTTACGCGACGCAAGAAACATCATTAACAAAACCGCTCGCAATGCCCGAAACTCATGGCTTTCAGCCATTTACGAAAGATTTTTGTTCTTAATCCTACGAATAAATTTGCAATGGAAATTTTACTTGCACAGGGTTTACCCATAAAATCAGCCCGATTGATTCAGCTGCGACATTTGGTCACTGCATCTGCGACGCAGGTCGCCGCTCTACTTATTTCAGACTGCAGAGCTGGGTCTCTGTATAAGGATTTCTAGCATGTCCGATTCGGCAGGACTCATCGCCCACAACTGGGGCTTTGCCATCTTCCTCCTGGGTGTCGTCGGCCTGTGCGCCTTCATGCTCGGCCTGTCCAGCCTGCTCGGTAGCAAGGCCTGGGGTCGCGCCAAGAACGAACCCTTCGAATCCGGCATGCTGCCCGTTGGCAGCGCCCGCCTGCGCCTTTCCGCGAAATTCTATCTGGTCGCGATGCTGTTCGTGATCTTCGATATCGAAGCCCTCTTTCTCTTTGCCTGGTCTGTGTCCGTTCGCGAAAGCGGTTGGACCGGATTCGTCGAAGCACTCATTTTCATAGCAATTCTGTTGGCAGGTCTTGTCTACCTTTGGCGCGTCGGGGCACTTGATTGGGCTCCCGAAGGTCGTCGCAAGCGGCAAGCGAAGCTGAAACAATGAGGCTTTGGCATGCAATACAATCTCACCAGAATCGATCCGGATGCGCCCAACGAGCAGTACCCGGTCGGTGAGCGGGAAACCGTCACCGACCAGCTGCTAGAGGACCAGGTCCACAAGAACATCTACATGGGGAAACTCGAAGATGTGCTGCGTGGCGCGGTCAACTGGGGTCGCAAGAACTCCCTCTGGCCGTACAACTTCGGCCTGTCCTGCTGCTACGTGGAAATGACCACGGCCTTCACGGCACCCCACGACATCGCCCGCTTCGGCGCCGAAGTCATCCGGGCCTCGCCGCGCCAGGCCGACTTCATGGTCGTCGCCGGTACCTGCTTCATCAAGATGGCGCCGATCATCCAGCGCCTCTATGAGCAGATGCTCGAGCCCAAGTGGGTCATCTCCATGGGTTCGTGCGCCAACTCCGGTGGCATGTACGACATCTACTCGGTCGTTCAAGGGGTCGACAAGTTCCTCCCCGTGGACGTGTACGTGCCTGGCTGCCCGCCTCGCCCCGAAGCTTTCCTGCAGGGCTTGATGCTGCTGCAGGAGTCGATCGGCCAGGAGCGACGCCCGCTTTCCTGGGTTGTCGGCGATCAAGGCATTTACCGTGCCGAGATGCCCGCCCAGAAAGACCTGCGTCGCGAACAGCGTATCGCGGTAACCAACCTGCGCAGCCCCGACGAAGTCTGATCCAGCGACCTGCCGCCCGCTCCCGGAAGGAGCAGGCGGCCTGGCTTCATTCTCTACGTTGACTCAAAGCGACCGAGACCATGACAGCGGACACCGCTATTAATATTCCGCCTTACAAGGCTGACGACCAGGATGTGGTCGTCGAACTGCACAACCGTTTTGGCGCCGACGCCTTCGTCGCCCAGGAAACCCGTACCGGCATGCCTGTGCTGTGGGTCAAGCGCCCCCAGCTCAAGGAAGTGCTGACTTTCCTGCGCAACGTCGCCAAGCCCTACAGCATGCTGTACGACCTGCACGGCGTCGACGAGCGCCTGCGCACCCAGCGCCGTGGCCTGCCAGCCGCCGACTTCAGCGTGTTCTACCACCTGCTGTCGGTAGGCCGTAACAGCGACGTGATGATCAAGGTTTCGCTCAGCGAAGGCGATCTGAACCTGCCTTCGGTGACCGGTATCTGGCCGAACGCCAACTGGTACGAGCGCGAAGTATGGGACATGTTCGGCATCGACTTCGCCGGCCACCCGCACCTGTCGCGTATCCTCATGCCGCCGACCTGGGAAGGTCACCCGCTGCGTAAGGACTTCCCGGCACGCGCCACCGAGTTCGACCCCTACAGCCTGAACCTTGCCAAGCAACAGCTGGAAGAGGAATCGGCGCGCTTCAATCCCGAAGCCTGGGGCATGAAACGCCAGGGCGCCAACGAGGACTACATGTTCCTCAACCTCGGCCCCAACCATCCTTCAGCCCACGGTGCCTTCCGTATCGTCCTGCAGCTGGACGGCGAAGAGATCGTCGACTGCGTCCCTGACATCGGCTACCACCATCGGGGCGCCGAGAAAATGGCCGAGCGCCAGTCCTGGCACAGTTTCATCCCCTACACCGACCGTATCGACTACCTCGGCGGGGTGATGAACAACCTGCCGTACGTACTGGCGGTCGAGAAGTTGGCGGGGATCCAGGTGCCGCAGAAGGTCGACGTGATTCGCATCATGCTCGCCGAATTCTTCCGCATCACCAGCCACCTGCTGTTCCTGGGTACGTATATCCAGGACGTCGGCGCCATGACCCCGGTGTTCTTCACCTTCACCGACCGCCAGCGCGCCTACACCGTGATCGAGGCGATCACCGGTTTCCGCCTGCACCCGGCCTGGTACCGCATCGGTGGCGTTGCCCACGACCTGCCGCGCGGCTGGGACAAGCTGGTCAAGGACTTCGTCGAGTGGCTGCCCAAGCGCCTGGACGAGTACACCAAGGCCGCCCTGCAGAACAGCATCCTCAAGGGCCGCACCATCGGTGTCGCCGCGTACAACACCGAGGAAGCGCTGTCGTGGGGCACCACCGGTGCCGGCCTGCGCTCCACCGGTTGCGACTTCGACCTGCGTAAAGCCCGCCCCTACTCCGGCTACGAGAACTTCGAGTTCGAAGTGCCGCTGGCCCACAACGGCGATGCCTATGATCGCTGCATGGTCCGTGTCGAGGAGATGCGCCAGAGTATCCGCATCATCGACCAGTGCCTGCGCAACATGCCGGAAGGCCCGTACAAGGCGGACCACCCGCTGACCACGCCGCCGCCCAAAGAGCGCACCCTGCAGCACATCGAGACCCTGATCACGCACTTCCTGCAAGTCTCGTGGGGCCCGGTCATGCCGGCCAACGAGTCGTTCCAGATGATCGAGGCGACCAAGGGCATCAACAGTTACTACCTGACGAGCGATGGCGGAACCATGAGCTACCGCACCCGGATCCGCACCCCGAGCTACCCGCACCTGCAGCAGATCCCTTCGGTGATCAAAGGCAGCATGGTCGCGGACCTCATCGCGTACCTGGGCAGTATCGACTTCGTTATGGCTGACGTGGACCGCTAAGCATGAACAACACGCTTATCCAAACCGACCGTTTCGCCCTGAGCGAAACCGAGCGCTCGGCCATCGAGCACGAGATGCACCATTACGAGGACCCGCGCGCGGCGTCCATCGAAGCCTTGAAGATCGTCCAGAAGGAACGCGGCTGGGTGCCGGACGGTGCCATCTACGCCATCGGCGAAGTGCTGGGCATCCCGGCCAGCGACGTCGAGGGTGTCGCCACCTTTTATAGCCAGATCTTCCGCCAACCGGTCGGTCGCCACATCATCCGCGTGTGCGACAGCATGGTCTGCTATATCGGCGGCCACGAATCGGTAGTCAGCCAGATCCAGAGCGAGCTGGGCATCGGCCTGGGTCAGACCACCGCCGACGGACGCTTCACCCTGCTGCCGGTCTGCTGCCTGGGTAACTGCGACAAGGCCCCGGCGCTGATGATCGACGACGATACCTTTGGCGACGTGCAGCCTGCTGGCGTCTCCAAGCTGCTGGAGGGTTACGCATGACCATTACTTCCTTCGGCCCGGCCAACCGCATCGCGCGTTCGGCCGAAACCCACCCACTGACCTGGCGCCTGCGTGACGACGGTGAGCCGGTCTGGCTGGCCGAGTACGAGTCCAAGAACGGCTACGCCGCCGCGCGCAAGGCGCTGGCAGACATGTCCGCCGACGACATTGTGCAAAGCGTCAAGGATTCCGGCCTCAAGGGTCGTGGCGGTGCAGGCTTCCCCACTGGCGTGAAGTGGGGCCTGATGCCAAAGGACGAATCCATGAACATCCGCTACCTCCTGTGCAACGCGGATGAAATGGAGCCCAACACCTGGAAGGACCGCATGCTGATGGAGCAACAGCCCCATCTGCTGGTCGAGGGCATGCTGATCAGCGCCCGCGCTCTGAAGGCCTACCGTGGCTATATCTTCCTGCGTGGCGAATACACCACGGCGGCGAAGAACCTCAACCGCGCCATCGACGAAGCCAAGGCCGCAGGCCTGCTGGGCAAGAACATCCTCGGCTCCGGTTTCGATTTCGAGCTGTTCGTGCACACCGGTGCCGGGCGCTACATTTGCGGTGAAGAAACCGCACTGATCAACTCCCTCGAAGGCCGCCGCGCCAACCCACGCTCCAAGCCCCCCTTCCCTGCCGCCGTTGGCGTGTGGGGCAAGCCGACCTGCGTGAACAACGTCGAGACCCTGTGCAACGTGCCGGCCATCGTCGCCAACGGCAACGACTGGTACAAGTCGCTGGCCCGCGAAGGCAGCGAAGACCACGGCACCAAGCTGATGGGCTTCTCCGGCAAGGTGAAGAACCCTGGCCTGTGGGAGCTGCCGTTCGGCGTCACCGCCCGCGAGCTGTTCGAAGACTACGCTGGCGGCATGCGCGATGGTTTCAAGCTCAAGTGCTGGCAGCCAGGCGGCGCCGGTACCGGTTTCCTGCTGCCGGAACACCTGGATGCGCAGATGTACGCCGGTGGCATCGCCAAGGTCGGCACCCGCATGGGTACGGGCCTGGCCATGGCGGTCGACGACAGCGTCAACATGGTCTCGCTGCTGCGCAACATGGAAGAGTTCTTCGCCCGCGAGTCGTGCGGCTGGTGCACCCCGTGCCGTGATGGCCTGCCATGGAGCGTGAAGATGCTGCGCGCCCTGGAAAACGGCCAAGGCCGTGCCGAAGACATCGAGACCCTGCTGGGGCTGGTCAACTTCCTCGGCCCAGGCCGCACCTTCTGCGCTCACGCACCAGGTGCCGTCGAGCCATTGGGCAGTGCCATCAAGTACTTCCGGTCCGAGTTCGAGGCCGGTGTCGCGCCAGCAAGCGCTGCCGACACCCTGCGCCCGAACCTGGCCAGGCCAATCCAGGCCGGACCGACCGTAGTCGGCGCATAACAAGATGAAACGCGGGTGGTCCGTGCCACCCGCCAGCCCGCAGGCCGGCCCGAACGATTCGTGGCCGGCCGCAGGCTCACCGATTTCCATTAGCCACGCCTGCTCACGCGGGCCAACGAAGAACTTTGAACCATGGCCACTATCCACGTAGACGGCAAAGCGCTCGAAGTCAACGGTGCAGACAACCTGTTACAGGCCTGTCTGTCACTCGGCCTCGACATCCCTTATTTCTGCTGGCACCCGGCGCTCGGAAGCGTCGGCGCCTGCCGGCAATGTGCGGTCAAGCAGTACACCGACGAGAATGACACCCGTGGTCGTATCGTCATGTCCTGCATGACCCCTGCCTCCGACGGCACCTGGATCTCCATCGACGATGAAGAGTCCAAGGCGTTCCGCGCCAGCGTCGTCGAGTGGCTGATGACCAACCACCCGCACGACTGCCCGGTGTGCGAGGAAGGTGGTCACTGCCACCTGCAGGACATGACGGTAATGACCGGCCACAACGAGCGCCGCTACCGTTTCACCAAGCGTACCCACCAGAACCAGGACCTCGGCCCGTTCATCGCCCACGAGATGAACCGCTGCATCGCCTGCTACCGCTGCGTGCGCTACTACAAGGACTACGCCGGCGGCACCGACCTGGGTGTCTACGGCGCCCACGACAACGTGTACTTCGGTCGCGTCGAAGACGGCGTGCTGGAAAGCGAGTTCTCCGGCAACCTCACCGAGGTCTGCCCGACCGGTGTGTTCACCGACAAGACCCACTCCGAGCGCTACAACCGCAAGTGGGACATGCAGTTCGCCCCAAGCATCTGCCACGGTTGCTCCAGCGGATGCAACATCAGCCCCGGCGAGCGCTATGGCGAACTGCGCCGAATCGAGAACCGTTTCAACGGTTCGGTGAACCAGTACTTCCTGTGCGACCGAGGCCGCTTCGGCTATGGCTACGTCAACCGCAGCGACCGCCCACGTCAGCCGCTGCTCGCCGATGGCAGCAAGCTGAGCCTCGACGCTGCCCTGGACAAGGCTGCCGACCTGCTGCGCGGCCGCACCATCGTCGGCATCGGTTCGCCACGTGCCAGCCTGGAAAGCAACTACGGCCTGCGTGAGCTGGTCAGTGCCGACTACTTCTTCTCGGGTATGGAAGCCGGTGAGCTGGCGCGCGTACGCCTGGCCCTGAAGGTGCTGAACGACAGCCCGCTGCCCGTGCCGACCCTGCGCGACATCGAAGACCACGACGCGGTATTCGTGCTCGGCGAAGACCTCACCCAAACCGCCGCCCGCGTTGCCCTGGCCGTACGCCAGGCCACCAAGGGCAAGGCCGAGGCCATGGCCGACGCGATGCGCGTGCAGCCTTGGCTCGACGCTGCGGTGAAGAACATCGGCCAGCACGCGCTGTACCCGCTGTTCATCGCCTCCCTGGCCGAAACCAAGCTGGACGACGTCGCCGAGGAATGCGTACACGCAGCCCCTGCCGACCTCGCCCGCATCGGTTTCGCCGTCGCCCACGCCATCGACCCGAGCGCTCCAGCCGTCGTCGGCCTGGACCAGGAAGCACAAGCCCTGGCCCAGCGCATCGCCGACGCCCTGGTTGCCGCCGAGCGCCCCCTGGTGGTCGCCGGTACCTCGCTGGCCGACCCGGCGCTGATCGAAGCCGCCGCCAACATCGCCAAGGCCCTGAAGCTGCGCGAGAAGAACGGCTCGCTGAGCCTGGTGGTGCCTGAGGCCAACAGCCTCGGCCTGGCCATGATGGGTGGCGAGTCCGCGGATGCCGCGCTGGACCTGGTCATCAATGGCAAGGCCGATGCTATCGTGGTACTGGAAAACGACCTGTACGCCCGCCTGCCGGCCGCCAAGGTCGACGCAGCACTCGCCGCCGCCAAGGTGGTGATCGTCGCCGACCACTCCAAGACCCCGACCAGCGACCGCGCCCACCTGGTGCTGCCTGCCGCCTCGTTCGCCGAAGGCGACGGCACCCTGGTCAGCCAGGAAGGCCGCGCCCAGCGCTTCTTCCAGGTGTTCGACCCGCAGTACCTGGACAGCAGCATCCAGATCCACGAAGGCTGGCGCTGGATGCACGCTCTGCGTGCCACCCTGCTGAACAAGCCGGTCGACTGGACCCAGCTGGACCACGTCACCAGCGCCTGTGCCGAAGCCGCCCCGCAACTGGCCGGCATCGTCAACGCCGCGCCAAGCGCCGCGTTCCGCATCAAAGGTATGAAGCTTGCCCGTGAGCCGCTGCGCTACTCCGGCCGTACCGCCATGCGCGCCAACATCAGCGTGCACGAGCCGCGCACCCCGCAAGACAAGGACACCGCGTTCGCCTTCTCCATGGAAGGCTACTCGGGCGCAGCCGAACCGCGTCAGCAAGTGCCGTTCGCCTGGTCGCCGGGCTGGAACTCGCCGCAGGCCTGGAACAAGTTCCAGGACGAAGTCGGTGGTCACCTGCGAGCAGGCGACCCAGGCGTTCGCCTGATCGAGCCTCAGGGCGACAGGCTCGACTGGTTCACCGCCATTCCGGGCGCCTTCAACCCGGCACGCGGCACCTGGACTGCCGTACCGTTCTTCCACCTGTTCGGCAGCGAGGAGAGCTCCTCCCGCGCAGCCCCGGTGCAAGAGCGCATCCCGGCCGCCTACGTGGGTCTGGCCAAGTCCGAAGCCGACCGGCTGGGCGTCAACGATGGCGCCCTGCTCAGCCTGACCGTGGGCGGTGTGTCGCTGCGCCTGCCGCTGCGTATCAATGAAGAACTGGGCGCAGGCCTGGTCGCCCTGCCGAAAGGCCTGGCCGGCATCCCGCCCGCCATCTTCGGTGCCACCGTCGAAGGCCTGCAGGAGGCAGCACAATGAGCTGGTTCACCCCCGAAGTGATCGATGTGATCCTTACCGTGGTCCGGGCCATCGTGGTCCTGCTCGCGGTGGTGGTTTGCGGTGCGCTGCTCAGCTTCGTCGAACGTCGCCTGCTGGGCTGGTGGCAGGACCGCTACGGTCCGAACCGTGTCGGCCCGTTCGGCATGTTCCAGATCGCTGCGGACATGCTGAAGATGTTCTTCAAGGAAGACTGGAACCCACCCTTCGTCGACCGCATGATCTTCACCCTGGCGCCGGTCGTGGCCATGAGTGCCTTGCTGATCGCCTTCGTGGTCATCCCGATCACCCCGCTGTGGGGCGTCGCCGACCTGAACATCGGCCTGCTGTTCTTCTTCGCCATGGCCGGCCTGTCGGTCTACGCCGTGCTCTTCGCCGGCTGGGCATCGAACAACAAGTACGCCCTGCTCGGCAGCCTGCGGGCCTCGGCGCAGACCGTGTCGTACGAGGTGTTCCTGGGCCTGGCGCTGATGGGCGTGGTGGTGCAGGTGGGCTCGTTCAACATGCGCGACATCGTTGAGTACCAGGCCCAGAACCTGTGGTTCATCATTCCGCAGTTCTTCGGCTTCTGCACCTTCTTCATCGCTGGCGTCGCCGTGACCCACCGTCACCCGTTCGACCAGCCGGAAGCGGAACAGGAACTGGCCGACGGCTACCACATCGAATACGCCGGCATGAAATGGGGCATGTTCTTCGTTGGCGAGTACATCGGCATCATCCTGATCTCGGCGCTGCTGGTGACCCTGTTCTTCGGCGGCTGGCACGGTCCGTTCGACCTGCTGCCACAGGTGCCTTTCCTGTGGTTCGCGCTGAAGACCGCGTTCTTCATCATGCTGTTCATCCTGCTGCGCGCCTCGATCCCGCGCCCACGCTATGACCAGGTGATGGACTTCAGCTGGAAGTTCTGCCTGCCGCTGACCCTGATCAATTTGCTGGTGACCGCTGCGGTTGTGCTCTACAACACGCCAGCCGTCGCGGCCCAGTGAGGATTTGACCCATGTTCAAATATATCGGCGACATCGTTAAGGGCACCGGCACCCAGCTGCGCAGCCTGGTAATGGTGTTCTCCCACGGGTTCCGCAAGCGCGACACCCTGCAATACCCCGAAGAGCCCGTTTACCTGCCGCCGCGCTACCGCGGTCGCATCGTCCTCACCCGCGACCCCGATGGCGAGGAGCGTTGCGTTGCGTGCAACCTCTGCGCGGTGGCTTGCCCGGTCGGCTGCATCTCGCTGCAGAAGGCCGAGACCGAGGATGGCCGCTGGTACCCGGAGTTCTTCCGCATCAACTTCTCGCGCTGCATCTTCTGCGGCCTGTGTGAAGAGGCATGCCCGACCACCGCGATCCAGCTGACCCCGGATTTCGAAATGGCTGAGTTCAAGCGTCAGGACCTGGTGTACGAGAAGGAAGACCTCCTGATCTCCGGCCCCGGCAAGAACCCTGACTACAACTTCTACCGTGTTGCGGGTATGGCGATCGCTGGCAAGCCGAAAGGCTCTGCACAGAACGAAGCCGAGCCGATCAACGTGAAGAGCTTGCTCCCATAAGGACAGAAAGATGGAATTCGCTTTCTACTTCGCATCCGGGATCGCCGTGGTCTCCACCCTTCGGGTGGTGACCGGCACCAACCCCGTGCACGCCTTGCTTTACCTGATCATCTCGCTGATTTCCGTGGCGATGATCTTCTTCGCCCTGGGTGCGCCATTCGCCGGCGCCCTTGAAGTGATCGCCTATGCCGGCGCCATCATGGTGCTGTTCGTCTTCGTGGTGATGATGCTCAACCTCGGGCCGGCTTCGGTCGCCCAGGAACGTGGCTGGCTCAAGCCAGGCATCTGGGCGGGGCCGGTGATCCTGGCTTCGCTGCTGCTGCTGGAGCTGCTGTACGTGCTGTTCGTAGCCCCGAGCGGCGCGGGCATCAGCGGTACCACCGTAGGCCCCAAGGAAGTAGGTATCAGCCTGTTCGGCCCGTACCTGCTGGTGGTCGAACTGGCGTCGATGCTGCTGCTGGCCGCAGCCGTCACCGCCTTCCACCTGGGCCGCAACGAGGCGAAGGAGTAAATCATGGGTGCTATCCCTCTCGAGCATGGTCTGGCGGTCGCCGGCATCCTGTTCTGCTTAGGTCTGGTTGGCCTGATGGTCCGCCGCAACATCCTCTTCGTACTCATGAGCCTGGAAGTCATGATGAACGCCTCTGCCCTGGCGTTCGTCGTCGCCGGTGCCCGTTGGGTACAGCCCGACGGCCAGGTGATGTTCATCCTGGTCATCAGCCTGGCAGCCGCCGAGGCCAGCATTGGCCTGGCGATCCTGCTGCAGCTGTATCGCCGCTTCCACACTCTCGACATCGATGCTGCCAGTGAGATGCGCGGATGAACCTTCTCTTCCTGACTTTCGTCTTCCCCCTGATCGGCTTCCTGCTGCTGTCGTTCTCGCGCGGTCGGTTCTCCGAGAACCTCTCGGCGCTGATCGGCGTCGGCTCGGTGGGCCTCTCGGCCGCCACTGCCGCCTATGTCATCTGGCAGTTCAACGTCGCCCCGCCTGAAGGCGGCGCTTACAGCCAGCTGCTGTGGCAGTGGATGTCGGTGGATGGCTTCGCGCCGAACTTCACCCTGTACCTGGATGGCCTGTCGGTCACCATGCTGGGCGTGGTCACCGGCGTAGGCTTCCTGATCCACCTGTTCGCCTCCTGGTACATGCGTGGCGAAGCCGGTTACTCGCGCTTCTTCTCGTACACCAACCTGTTCATCGCCAGCATGCTGTTCCTGATCCTGGGCGACAACCTGCTGTTCATCTACTTCGGCTGGGAAGGCGTGGGCCTGTGCTCGTACCTGTTGATCGGTTTCTACTACAGCAACCGCAACAACGGTAACGCGGCACTGAAGGCCTTCATCGTCACCCGTATCGGCGACGTGTTCATGGCCATCGGCCTGTTCATCCTGTTCGTCCAGCTGGGTACCCTGAACGTGCAGGAACTGCTGGTGCTGGCACCGCAGAAGTTCCAGGCCGGCGACACCTGGATGGTACTGGCCACCCTGATGCTGCTCGGTGGCGCTGTCGGTAAATCGGCCCAGCTGCCACTGCAAACCTGGCTGGCCGACGCAATGGCCGGCCCTACCCCGGTTTCGGCACTGATCCACGCCGCGACCATGGTGACCGCGGGTGTCTACCTGATCGCCCGTACCCACGGCCTGTTCACCCTGGCGCCGGATATCCTGCACCTGGTGGGCGTGGTCGGTGGCGTCACCCTGGTCCTGGCAGGCTTCGCCGCACTGGTTCAGACCGACATCAAGCGTATCCTCGCCTACTCGACCATGAGCCAGATCGGCTACATGTTCCTGGCCCTGGGCGTGGGCGGCTGGCACGCCGCGATCTTCCACCTGATGACCCACGCCTTCTTCAAGGCCCTGCTGTTCCTGGCCTCGGGCGCGGTGATCAACGCCTGCCACCACGAGCAGAACATCTTCAAGATGGGCGGCCTGTGGAAGAAACTGCCGCTGGCCTACGCAAGCTTCGTGGTCGGTGGCGCGGCCCTGGCGGCCTTGCCGATCCTGACCGTGGGCTTCTACTCCAAGGACGAGATCCTCTGGGAAGCCTTCGCCAGCGGCAACACCAACCTGCTGTACGCGGGCCTGGTGGGCGCCTTCATGACTTCGCTGTACACCTTCCGCCTGATCTTCATCACCTTCCACGGTGAAGCCAAGACCGAAGCCCATGCCGGCCACGGCATCAGCCACTGGCTGCCGCTCAGCGTGCTGATCGTGCTGTCGACCTTCGTCGGCGCCTGGATCCACCCGCCGCTGGCAGGCGTTTTGCCGCAAGGCGCCGGCCATGCCGGTGGTGACGCCAAGCACTCGCTGGAGATCGCCTCGGGTGCCATCGCCATCGCCGGTATCCTGCTGGCCGCCGTGCTGTTCCTGGGCAAGCGTCGCCTGGCAACCGCCATCGCAGGCAGCAGCATCGGCCGTGTCCTGTCGGCCTGGTGGTTCGCCGCCTGGGGCTTCGACTGGATCTACGACAAGCTCTTCGTCAAACCTTACCTGCTGATCAGCCACCTCCTGCGCAAGGACCCGGTTGACCGCGGCATCGGCCTGATTCCTCGGATGGCCCGTGGCGGCCACGTTGCCATGAGCAAGACCGAGACTGGCCAGCTGCGCTGGTACACCGCCTCGATCGCCGTCGGTGCCGTGCTGGTACTGGGTGCGGTGGTAGTGGCCGCGGTATGACAATGAATCTTGCGACTTTGCCAAAGGAAACCAACCCGTCATGATTTTGCCTTGGCTGATCCTGATCCCCTTCATCGGCGGCCTCCTGTGCTGGCTGGGTGAGCGCTTCGGCGCCACCCTGCCCCGCTGGATCGCACTGCTGACCATGTCCCTGCTGCTCGGTATCGGCCTGTGGCTGTGGGGCGCCGGCGACTACACCCTGGCCCCTGCCCCGGGCGCGGAACCTGCCTGGACCCTCGAATACAAGGTCGAGTGGATCAAGCGCTTCGGTATCAGCATCCACCTGGCCCTCGACGGCCTGTCGCTGCTGATGATCCTGCTGACCGGCCTGCTCGGCGTGCTGTCGGTGCTGTGCTCGTGGAAAGAGATCCAGCGCCACGTCGGCTTCTTCCACCTCAACCTGATGTGGATTCTCGGCGGCGTGGTCGGGGTGTTCCTGGCCCTGGACCTGTTCCTGTTCTTCTTCTTCTGGGAAATGATGCTGGTGCCGATGTACTTCCTCATCGCGCTCTGGGGTCACAGCTCGGCCGATGGCAAGAAGACCCGGATCTACGCCGCCACCAAGTTCTTCATCTTCACCCAGGCCAGCGGTCTGATCATGCTGGTGGCGATCCTTGCCCTGGTATTGGTGAACTATGGCAACACCGGGGTCATCACTTTCAACTACAGCGACTTGCTCAAGGCCGAACTTCCGGCCGGTACCGAGTACCTGTTGATGCTGGGCTTCTTCATCGCCTTCGCGGTGAAGCTGCCGGTGGTGCCGTTCCACTCCTGGCTGCCTGATGCTCACGCCCAGGCACCGACCGCAGGTTCCGTGGACCTGGCGGGTATCCTGCTGAAGACTGCGGCCTACGGCCTGCTGCGCTTCGCCCTGCCGCTGTTCCCGAACGCCTCGGCGGAGTTCGCGCCGATCGCCATGACCCTGGGCCTGATCGGTATCTTCTACGGTGCCTTCCTGGCCTTCGCGCAAACCGACATCAAGCGTCTTATCGCCTTCTCCAGCGTCTCGCACATGGGCTTCGTGCTGATCGGCATCTACTCCGGCAGCCAGCAGGCCCTGCAAGGCGCGGTGATCCAGATGCTGGCCCACGGCCTGTCGGCCGCCGCGCTGTTCATCCTGTCCGGCCAGCTGTACGAGCGCCTGCACACCCGTGACATGCGTCAGATGGGCGGCCTGTGGCACCGCATCGCCTACCTGCCGGCCATCAGCCTGTTCTTTGCCGCCGCATCGCTTGGCCTGCCAGGCACCGGCAACTTCGTCGGCGAGTTCCTGATCCTGCTCGGCAGCTTCGCCCATGTACCGTGGATCACCGTGATCGCCACCACCGGCCTGGTCTTCGGCTCGGTCTACTCGCTGATCATGATCCACCGTGCCTACTTCGGTCCGGCCAAGGCCGACACCGTGCTGGCCGGCATGGACAGCCGCGAGCTGATCATGGTGCTGGGCCTGGCCGTGCTGCTGATCGTGCTCGGTGTGTACCCGCAGCCGTTCCTCGACACCTCTGCCGCCACCATGAGCGGTGTGCAGCAGTGGCTCGGTTCCGCTTTCACTCAACTCGCTTCGGCCCGGTAAGAGCGCTATGGAATTCACCACTCAACACTTCATCGCATTGGCGCCGATGCTCATCACCACCATCACCACGGTGGTGGTGATGCTGGCGATCGCCTGGAAGCGCAACCACTCGCAGACCTTCCTGCTGTCCACCGTGGGCCTGAACCTGGCCCTGCTGTCGATCCTGCCGGCGCTGACCGTCGCACCGCTGGCGGTTACCCCGCTGGTGACCATCGACAAGTTCGCCTGCCTGTACATGGCATTGATCCTGGTGGCTACCCTGGCCTGCGTCACCCTCGCCCACGCCTACCTCGGGGAAGGCTCCAAGGGCTACCCGGGCAACCGCGAAGAGCTGTACCTGCTGCTGCTGATGTCTGCCCTGGGTGGCCTGGTGCTGGTCAGCGCCAACCACCTGGCTGGCCTGTTCATCGGCCTTGAGCTGCTGTCGGTGCCGGTGTACGGCCTGGTGGCGTACGCGTTCTTCAACAAACGCTCGCTGGAAGCCGGTATCAAGTACATGGTGCTGTCGGCCGCCGGTTCCGCCTTCCTGCTGTTCGGCATGGCGCTGCTGTACGCCGACGCTGGCAGCCTGAGCTTCGACCTGATCGGCAAGGCCCTGGCCAGTACCAACCTGCCAAGCCTGCTGGCCCAGCTGGGCCTGGGCATGATGCTGGTAGGCCTGGCCTTCAAGCTGTCGCTGGTGCCGTTCCACCTGTGGACCCCGGACGTCTATGAGGGCGCCCCCGCGCCGGTGGCAGCGTTCCTGGCCACGGCAAGCAAGGTCGCGGTGTTTGCCGTGGTGGTTCGCCTGTTCATGCTCTCCCCTGCTGCCAGCAGCGGCGTGCTGAGCACCATCCTGGCGGTGATCGCGGTAGCGTCCATCCTGGTCGGTAACCTTCTGGCGCTGACCCAGAGCAACCTCAAGCGCCTACTGGGTTACTCGTCCATCGCCCACTTCGGCTACCTGCTGATCGCCCTGATCGCCAGCAAGGGCCTGGCGATGGAGGCCATGGGCGTGTACCTGGTGACCTACGTGATCACCAGCCTCGGTGCCTTTGGCGTGATTACCCTGATGTCCTCGCCCTACGCTGGCCGTGACGCCGACGCGCTGTACGAGTACCGCGGCCTGTTCTGGCGTCGTCCGTACCTGACCGCGGTGCTGACCGTGATGATGCTGTCGCTGGCGGGCATTCCGCTGACCGCTGGTTTTATCGGCAAGTTCTACATCATCGCCACCGGCGTCGAGTCGCAACTGTGGTGGCTGGTGGGCGCTCTGGTGATCGGCAGTGCCATCGGCGTGTACTACTACCTGCGCGTCATGGTCACCCTGTACCTGGTCGAGCCGAACCTGCGTCGCCACGATGCACCGCTGAAGTGGGAACAGCGCACCGGTGGCGTCATGCTGCTGGCTATCGCGATTCTCGCCTTTGTGCTGGGGGTTTATCCGCAACCGCTGCTGGAGATGGTCCAGCAGGCAGGCTTGCAACTCATCGGTTGAAAGACGTGAAATGAAAACACCCCGCTTAATGCGGGGTGTTTTCTTATATGCGTCTGGAAAATACGTCTATGCAGTTCGGGCGCCAGCCGAGGGCTGGGCCACTGGGACCAGACGTCCAGGATTGCGAGCAGCCTTGCGCAGCTCATGATTAGCGACGGGAAGTTGTACCTCAGGGTTGGGCATGCCGCTAGGGGAAAGCTCATGCGTCATCTCGAACTCGGCGCGTACCGACCAGCCACAGGCTTCGTTGACACATTGCAAGTAGGCAATACGGAGAAAAACATGCTTTCCCTCACTGGTACGTATACGCATACGGCTACTACAGTGAGGACAGACCAACTTGTAACTACTCATTAAAACCTCCCTGGAACACAGCAAGAATACCGAAACCCAGCCCCTTCTGGCTTCCAATCGATGGATCGACACATCTACATTTTAATGTAGGAATTTTCATATTAATCATATTGTTTTACCATTAAAAGCAAATCCATCTCCCACCAAAATTATTCATTATGAGTAACACAATATCAACAACGCTTAAAGTTTTGACCGACACACTCACAATGAATAAAGTTAGCATTATTGGTGTACTTGCTCGACTCAAGGTAATTACCAACTCCCGTTCTGACTCTGAACTGGCCAGAGCCCTCGGCATCAGCGCCCAGACATTGAGTAGCTGGAAAGTGCGCGACAGCATTCCCTACTCCATGCTGCTGGAACTTGCCCTCAACCAAGGCTTCTCGCTCGATTGGCTGATTCTGGGGGAAGGTCACCGCCAGCGTACCGCCGCGCCAGATACCGCCACCCCTGCAGCGCCTTGGGAAGCGGACCTGCTCGAGCAACTGCGTGCACTTGCCCCTACCGACATACAAGCCATCCGCTCATATGCCGATGACAAACTCCGTCTGCAGCAGCTGCAACGCCAGTTGGACGAACTGAAACTGCCGCCCAAGCACTAACGCCCTCTGCGCCATTTCTCGAGCAGATCGTTAAGTTGCATGTGGTCCAGCCATAGCATTACCTTGAGGCTGATAGGTATCACCACCACCGAGGCCACGAAGGCAGCCACCCCCGTCGACAGAAAAGGGGCCAACGCCAATATCAAGGGCGCGAACAGGTAACCCACCCCCACACACAGCGTTAGCGCACACAACCTCTGCCAGCCGGTGAACTTGAGTGACCTGGATGAGTGTTCTACGAGCCAGGCCTTGAGGCGTCGTCGTGAGTTGTAGGCCAGGCAAGCGCCCAACAAAGCACCGAAGAGCATTTCGCTGTCGACCTGCTCGGTAGATGGCGTGGGCCACTCCATCTGCGATAACCGCACCAGCATCGCCGCCATCGCCTCATTCATGGCTATTCCCTCTGGTGCCAACCGGGTCGCTTGCAGCCGCTTCCTTCACATGTAACACCAGGGCGCGTCGCGTGCCTGCTTCGACCATACGCAGGAAGCAAATCGACAGCGCTAGCCCATGGGCATGGCCACTCACATCACTCAGACGCTGGTATCCGCGCAAGCGCAATGCTCGGCGCCAGTTGGCGAACTCGCTCATGGCGGTAGCGACGGCCGACTGGGCCGCCAGCTGCAGCTGGGTTTCGCTGATATCCGCGCGCAACGCCAGGCGTTCGCGCAGCAGTGCAAGATCGACGCTTGGCCAGAAGGGGTCGTGGCAGGCCAGGTAACGTCGCTCAGGGTCACGGTGAGCGCTTGGTTTGGGATCATACGCAGTGCAATCCATGGCCATCACTCCTCATATGTCTTTCAGCAGGCCGTAACGTATTCCCTTGATGACCGCACCCACCCGGGTGTTCACCGCAAGCTTGCGCAGCAGGTTGCCGATATGGAAGTTGATGGTCGACTCCTTGCAGCCAAGAATCTGGCCGATTTCCCAGGATGTCTTGCCATAGGCGCACCAGAGCAATACCTGGCGCTCCCTCGGGGTGAGATGGATGGCCTCTGGGCTGTCGCATTCGGACTTAGAGGGGATTACGCAACTCATGATTTTTCTCCGCGCATTCAGGGCCAGCCCCATTGGCCGCTCCTGATTCATGGGCCCCACCATACGAACAGGCGGACGGGTCACTCCACCGATGCACTTTGTAAAGTGGCGTCCTACAAATTGCGTCGCACTTTCCCCCGCGATAGGTCGACGTGCTTTGAGCGGCGTTTCACGCGTCTGACCAGCACTGCTTGTCATCCCTTTCGCTCGGAGTCACCCAATGCGTCTCGTTCCCCCCCTCCCCTCAGCCCTTGGGCTGCTCGTCGGCGTGGCCAATTGCACGGCCCTGGCGAGTGCGCCCGTGGAGCTCGGACAGGTCATGATCGAGGGGCAACGCCAAGATGCGCTGGAGGCGGCCGCGCAGCAGTTGCGCGAGATACCCGGCGCCAGCAACCTGGTGGACATGCAGCAGGTCGGCCAGGGGCGCGTGGCCACCAACCAGGATGTGCTGGCTTACCAACCTGGGGTGTTCGCCCAGTCGGCGGGCAACGATGGCATCAAGCTCTCGATTCGCGGCTCAGGCATCAACCGCGCCCCAGGTGCCCACGGCTCCGGGGTCTACACGATGTTCGATGGGCTGCCATTGACCGGCCCCGGTGGAACGCCCTATGAGCTGTTCGAGCCTCTTTGGCTGAGCCGCGCCGAAGTGCTGCGCGGCGCTAACGGCTTCGACCGCGGCGCGCTGGCACTGGGCGGCGCGATCAACTACGTGACCCACACCGGGCATGACGCCGCCCCGCTGCAACTGCGCTATGAAATCGGCAGCCGCGGTTACCAGCGCCGACACATCAGTTCAGGGCAGGTGCTGGGCGACCTGGATTACTACGTGGCCTTGACCGACTCGGAATACGACGGCTACCAGGCACACAGCAGCGGCAGCGCCAAGGGCGTCGCCGCCAACATCGGCTACCGCTTCAACGCCAACCTCGAAACACGCTTCTACCTGCGTTATCGCGAGACCGAGAACGAGCTGGCCGGGCGCCTTACCAAGGAACAGATCAAGCACCACCCACGCGCCGCCAACCCCGCCTACCTGGCCCGCGACGACAGCCGCCCGCAACCTGGCAGCACCTGGCTCGGCAACAAGACCACCTTCTACCTCGACGACGACTCGCGCCTGGAAGCCGGGCTGGTCTACCACGACTACCCGATGGACCTGCGCGAAGGCCCGATGCGCCTGAAAGTGGCCTACACCGACATCAGCGCCACGCTCAACTACCTGCGCCACGACACCCTGCTGGGGCATGCGAGCAACACCACAGTGGGTTGGCGAAGCACCAAGCACTTGCCCAACAGCGGGGCATCGCAGTTCGCCCGCGACCGTGACGTGATCGGTGCACGCAGCCGCGACTTCAGTTACCAGGGCTCGGACAACGTGCTGCACGCCAGCAATGAGCTGGAACTGGTTCCCGACCTGTGGCTGACCACCGGGCTGGCAATGATCTACACCCGCCGCGAAAGCGACGTCACCTACCCGGTTAGCGGCGGCAAGGTCAGCCAGCACGACTGGGACTACGCACCGCGCCTGGGTCTGCGCTACGACTTGAGCCCGGCGTTGCAGGTCTATGGCAACCTGAGCCGCGCGGTCGAACCGCCGCACCCGTGGTCGCTGCTGTGGAGCTCGACCCAGGCCACCCAACCGATCGAAATGCAAAACCAGACCGCCACCACCCTGGAGCTCGGTGCCCGAGGCGATTCGGCCCTGGGTCGCTGGGACCTGGCCTGGTACTACGCGCAGGTTCGCCACGAGCTGCTGGCGGTAGAAATCGTCCCCGGCGCGCTGCCCAAGGAGTTCAACGCCAGTGCCACCGTGCACCAGGGCGTCGAAGCTGCGCTGGACAGCACCCTGTGGGAACACCACGGCAGCGGCCGCCTGAGCCTGCGCCAGGCCTATACCTTCAGCGACTTCCACTACCGCAACGACGAGCGCTTCGAAGACAATCGCCTGCCCGGCATCCCCATGCACTACTACCAGGCCGAGCTGCGCTACGACTGGCCGAGCGGGTTCTACGCCGGAGTCAACACGCAAATGGCCTCCAAGGTGCAGGTCGACTATGCCAATAGCTATCACGCCAACGCCTACGCCCTGCTCGGCGCACGCCTGGGCTGGGACTCGCCCAAGCAGGACTGGCAGACCTGGCTGGACCTGCGCAATCTCACCAACAAGCGCTACGCCGCCACGGTGACACCGGGCTACGACGATGCCGGGCAGGACATCGCCCGCTCCACGCCTGGCGAAGGGTTCGGGGTATACACCGGCTTTTCCTACAGTCTGCGCTGAACGTCAGTACGGCGCGGCCCGCTTAGGAGCGGGCTCGCCCGCGAACCAGACGCTGCGGCGCAGGTCACCGGTTTCGCCGGTGTGCCGCAGGCAACACCCGCTCCCACGGGTGCTTTATCGCTATCAACGAGGCCTACACCGCTATCAGGATGGCAACTGCACCTGCGGTTTGGTCTCGGTAAAGATCGTCCAGCTGGACACGAACAGCGCTGCGACCAAGGGCCCGATCACGAAGCCATTGAGGCCGAACACCGCCAGACCGCCCAAGGTCGAGATCAGGATCAGGTAATCGGGCATGCGCGTGTCCTTGCCCACCAGGATCGGCCGCAGCAAGTTGTCCACCAGGCCGATCACCAGTACGCCGAAGGCGGTAAGCACCACACCCTGCCAGATCGCGCCGGTCAACAGGAAATAGGCCGCCACCGGCGCCCAGACGATGCCCGCACCCACGGCTGGCAACAACGACAGGAACGCCATCAGCACTGCCCACACCACCACGCTGGGGATGCCCAGCACCCAGAAGATCAACCCGCCCAGCGCCCCCTGGGTAATCGCCACTAGCAGGTTGCCCTTGACCGTCGCGCGCACCACCCGGCTGAACTTCAGTTGCAGCCGACGCTTCTGCTGTTCGGGCAACGGCACCGCCTGACGCACCTTGCGCGCCAACTCCGCGCCCTCGCGCAGGAAAAAGAACAACAGGTACAGCATGATGCCGAAGCTGACCAGGAACTCGAACGTCCCCTGGCCGAAGCTGAAGGCCTGGGTGGCCAGGAACTGGCTGCCCTGGGTCGCCCACTCGGTGATCTTCGCGCGCAGGCCATCGAGGTTGCCCATGCCCAGGTTGTCCAGCCAGCGCTGGGCGAAGGGCGGAAGCATGTCCTTGCCACGCTCGATGTAGCCCGCGATATCCAGCTGGCCGCTTTCGATGCGCTGGTAGAGCATGGCGCCTTCCTGGACCAGTAGGATGCTGATGACGATCACCGGCAGCACCGCAATCAACAGGCAGGTCGCCAGTGTCACGCCCGCCGCCAGGTTGCGTCGACGCTCGAAGCGCACGACCAGGTGGCGCTGCAGGGGGGCGAAAAGAATGGCCAGGATCACCGCCCAGAAGATTGCGCCGTAGTAAGGCAGCAGAACCCACACGAAGGCGATGCTCACCAGGGCCAGCAATACCGCCAGGGCTTTGTTCTGCAATGCGTCTTGATTCATGGAAATTCCTCGAAGCTCAGCTATTAGTGCGCCGCCGGCAAGCAAAAGTGCCGCACTCGCGTTGACCTGGCTCAACACCCTGAGTACGCGCCAGCCGTAGCATGCGCAGCTTTTGCCCTCGGTGCCCCATGACCTCCCCTGCCAAGCCCGAACTGCTGGCCCCCGCCGGCAGCCTCAAGACCCTGAGCTACGCCTTCGCCTACGGCGCCGACGCCGTCTATGCCGGCCAGCCGCGCTACAGCTTGCGAGTGCGCAACAACGAATTCGACCACGCCAACCTGGCTCTCGGCATCCAGCAGGCCCATGCCCTGGGCAAGCGCTTTTACGTGGTGGTCAACATCGCGCCGCACAATGCGAAGCTGAAGACCTTTCTCAAGGACCTGGCCCCGGTGATAGAGATGGGCCCGGATGCGCTGATCATGTCCGACCCGGGCCTGATCATGCTGGTCCGCCAGCACTTCCCGCAGATGCCAATCCACCTGTCGGTGCAGGCGAACACGGTCAACTGGGCCAGCGTCGCGTTCTGGCAGGGCCTGGGGCTGAGCCGGGTGATCCTGTCCCGCGAGTTGTCGCTGGAGGAAATCGAGGAGATCCGCCAGCAGGTGCCCGACATGGAGCTCGAGGTGTTTGTCCATGGAGCCCTGTGCATGGCCTATTCAGGCCGTTGCCTGCTGTCGGGCTACCTAAACCGGCGCGATGCCAACCAGGGCAGTTGCACCAATGCCTGCCGCTGGAAGTACCAGGCCACGCCTGCCGCCCAGGACGCCACGGGCGATATCGTGCGTGAGGTGGAGCCAACCCTGGGCCTTGGCGCCCCCACCGAGCAGGTGTTCCTGCTCCAGGAAGCCAGCCGCCCGGACGAACACCTGCCGGCATTCGAGGACGAGCACGGGACCTACATCATGAATGCCAAGGACCTGCGCGCGATCCAGCATGTCGAGCGGCTGAGCGCCATGGGCGTGCATTCGTTGAAGATCGAAGGGCGCACCAAGTCGCACTTCTATTGCGCCCGCGCCGTGCAGTCCTACCGCCAGGCCATCGACGATGCCGCCGCCGGGCGGCCTTTCGACCGCACCCTGATGGACAGCCTCGAGTCCCTTGCCCAACGCGGCTACACCGAGGGTTTCCTGCGCCGCCACGTGCACGACGAATACCAGAACTACCAGCGCGGCAACTCGTCGTCCGAGCGCCAGCAGTTCGTTGGCGAACTCACCGGAGCTCGGGTCGAGGGCCTGGCCGAGGTCAAGGTGAAGAACCGTTTCGCGATCGGCGACCACCTGGAGTTGATGACACCAAGAGGCAACTACCACTTCGACCTGAACCGCCTGTGCGATCGCCAGTTGCACGCTATCCAAGTGGCGCCGGGGGACGGCCACACGGTCTACCTGCCGATTCCTGAACAGGTGAGCCTGGCGTTCGGCTTGCTGATGCGCGACCTGACGCATTTGTAATGTTCACCTAAGGGAGCTGACAGCCGGGTAAGGGGAACATCGCAGGCGAACCGGCCTCGCGCCAGGGTCGGCATGCCCAGGTCTTTCCATGCTCGCTCGCCCCTCGCCGCCGCTTCCTCAAGGGCCTGGGCGGCGCCTGGCGGCCAGTTACGCTATGCTGCTGACCAATCGCTGGATACTCGAGCAGTCGGGCTGCGCCTGCGTTTACAGAGGAACTCACATGCTACGCAAACACTTGATCGCCCTTGGCCTCCTGGCCTTCACCGGCCTCGCCCAGGCGAGCGAGGTCATCGATGTCTACCGCGACCCCAACTGTGGCTGCTGCAAGCAGTGGATCAGTCATTTGCGCGACAACGGCTTCACCGTCAACGACCATGTCGAGCCGAACATGAGCGCGGTGAAGGAGCGCCTGGGCGTGGCCCCGCGCCTGGCGTCGTGCCACACCGGCGTGATCGACGGCAAGTTCGTCGAAGGCCACGTGCCCGCCGAGCAGGTGCGCCTGCTGGCCAAGCGCACGGACCTCAAGGGCCTCGCCGTACCAGGCATGCCCATCGGCTCACCCGGCATGGAAATGGGTGACCGCAAGGATGCCTATGAGGTCATCGGCCTCACCCACGAAGGCAAGGACGAAGTGGTCGCTCGCTACTGATGCTCAACCCCTGGGCGCCTCGGTGCCCCGGGGTCCCCACGATAGCGCCTCGCGAGCGCTCTCACACCGAGTAACACCTTTCACCTTCCGTACGGTCCACTGACTGCTACAGTCGCCAATTCCTACATGGACCTACACGGAGTACCCGAATGCTGCGTACCACCGCCCTGGCCCTGGCCTGCCTCGTCGGCGGCTCGGCCATTGCTGCCGAAGCGCCCACCTATGGCAAACAGCTCGAAGGCTTCGCTTACCCGCACCCGCTCAAGCACTTCGACTTCCAGTCCCAGGGCCAAGCCCTGCAAATGGGCTACATGGACGTGCCTGCCCAGGGCAAGGCCAACGGCCGCAGCGTGGTGCTGATGCACGGCAAGAACTTCTGCGCCGCGACCTGGGAAACCACCATCGCTGCCCTCAGCCAGGCCGGCTATCGGGTCATCGCCCCCGACCAGGTCGGCTTCTGCACCTCCAGCAAGCCTGCCTACTACCAGTACAGCTTCCAGCAGCTGGCGCACAACACCCATGCCCTGCTGCAGCACCTGGGCGTGAAGCAGGCCAACGTGCTGGGCCACTCCACCGGAGGCATGCTGGCCACCCGCTACGCGCTGATGTACCCGCAGCAGGTCGAGCGCCTGGCGATGGTCAACCCCATCGGCCTGGAAGACTGGAAAGCCATGGGCGTGCCCTACCGCAGCGTCGACCAGTGGTATCAGCGCGAGCTCAAGCTAGACGCCGAGGGCGTGCGCAACTACGAGCGCAATACATACTACGCTGGACGCTGGAAGCCTGAGTACGAGCGTTGGGTAGAGATGCTGGTGGGCTTGAACAAAGGCCCGGGGCATGAAGTAGTGGCGTGGAACTCGGCGCTGATCTACGACATGATCTTCACCCAGCCGGTAGTCTACGAGTTCAAGGACCTGAAGATGCCGACGCTGTTGCTGATCGGCGACCTCGATACCACCGCGATCGGCAGCGACATCGCCCCGCCTGAGGTCAAGGCGCGCATGGGCAAATACAAGGAACTGGGGCCGCAGGCGACCAAGAGGATTCCCAAGGGTGAACTGGTGACCTTCGAAGGCCTGGGGCACGCGCCGCAGATCGAGGAACCAGAACGCTTCCACAAGGCCTTGGTCGACTGGATGGCGCGCTAACGCCTCCGGCGCTGTCTTCCACATGGCGTTTAGATCAGCCCGCCCCCAGGCGCTGCGAAACGCTCAACGGCTGTGCTAACCGCGCCCCCAGACCTGCTCCTCAGTCCAGCCCAGCTCGGCGAAGTCATCCGCCCGCAGCTGGGCTTCCTCCTCACAGAAGAACTCATCCAGCTGCGGCGGGCGCACTCCCGTGTCACTGAGCATCGCGTGCACCTGACCACGGTGATGGACTTGGTGCTCGAACAGATGCGCCAGCAGGCGCAGGCGTTGCTCGCGCTGCACCCGCTCGGGCCGCACGATACTCACGTAGCGCGCCAGCTGGCTGTCGCGAAGTTGTCGGCAGTAGGCGATCAGCCGCTGGTCGGCCTGTGCCTGCTGGGCCTGCAAATCGGCGCAGGTGGTGAAAGGTTGCCCGGGCTGGAAGAAGCGCTCGGCGTCCGGGTCCGGCGCCTCGCCGCGCTGCTCGCACTCCAGGGCGTGCAAGTAGAACCAGTCCACCGTCAGCAGGTGGCTGAGGGTAGCCTTGATCGAAGGAAAGAAGCTGCAGCGGGGGGCGACGAACTCGTCCTGGGTCAGTTGCAGGCAGGCCTTGTACAGGCGGTGGTTGGCCCAGCCATTGTTGTAGGCCTGGGTCAGCAGATGATGCGACAGCGGCTCCATGGTCGGCTCCTTCAAGCGAAGCGTTGCAGTTGCATCTCCCGCAGTCGGCTCAGGGTCCGCCTGAACGGGAACGCCAGATACCCTTGAGTGTAGAGCGCCTGCAGCGCCACCTCGGCTTCCAGGTACAACGGCACCCGCCGGTCGTAGCACTCGTCGACCAGAGCGATGAAGCGCCGCGCACCGTCGTCCTTGGGCGACAGCATCGGCAACTCGCGGTCGCCCGCCTCGATGCGCGTGGCGCCGTCCTCCGTCCCCCGAGCAATGCGCCCGGCCTGCTGCGTACCGCCCATGGCTGGCACACCGCTCACCAGAACCGCCGGGAAGCAATCGCACAAGGCCATGAACTCGGCAGTGGCCAGCGGCTGCTCGCAAAGGTCAGCGAACCGGAACCAGATCGCCTGGACACTGCGCCGCACCACCTGAACCTGTCGCGAGCCGAGCTGCAATGGCTGTTCGGTCCCCGGGTCGTCCGGGCTCAACTGCTGGAAGACTGCAGCCAGCGCGCAGGGTTGCCCTGGCTCGGCCACCCAGTAGCGTTGCCGTTCGGCCCCTGGGTGCAGGCGATGATCCTGCTCGCCCGCCACCGATACCACCCGCATATGCCGCTCGATGGCGGCGATGGCCGGGAGAAAGCGGTCGCGGTTGAAGCCGTCATGGTATAGCTGGCCTGGGGGTTGGTTGGAGGTGGCGACGATCACGACCCCCTGGTCGAACAGCACCTGGAACAGCCGCCCGAGGATGATCGCGTCGCCAATATCGTTGACGAACAGCTCGTCGAAGCACAGTACGCGTATTTGCCCGGCCAACTCGCGGGCCAGGGCCTGGAGGGGGTCGGCGGTGCCATTGAGCTGAAACAGGCGCTGGTGGACCCAGGCCATGAAATGGTGGAAATGCTGGCGCCGGGAAGGTACACCAAGACAATGGTGGAACTGGTCCATCAACCACGTCTTGCCCCGACCGACCGGGCCCCAGAGGTACACCCCCTGGCCTGGCGGGCCGTCTCGCAAGGCCTCGAAGCAGGACTGCAATGCAGCGGTGGCCTGGGCTTGCGCGGGGTCGGGAGCAAAACCATGCTGCTCCAGGGCTTGGCGGTACAACGTCTGAGGATCGAGGGGCATTGGTGGAGGGTCTGGGCCAAAAGGCCATCGTACACCATGGCCCTCTGCCCGCAGCCAACTGATGCTCAGCCGTCGCTCAGGCCCACCTTCAGCAACGCCCCGTCCGTGGCATCGGTCAACAGGTACAGGTAGCCGTCCGGCCCTACCCGCACGTCACGAATGCGCGCGCCGAGGTCGCCCAGCAGGCGCTCTTCGTGGACGATCTTGTCGCCATCGAGTTGCAGGCGAATCAGCTCCTGACTGGACAGCGCGCCGATGAACAGGTTGTGGTCCCAGGCCTTGAACGTCGGGCTGTCGTAGAAGGCCATACCGCTGATGGCCGGGGACTTTTCCCACACATGGTGCGGGTCGACCATGCCATCGACGTGCTTGCCCTTGGCCTCGGGAATCGGCAGCAGCGAGTAGTTGATGCCATGGGTAGCGATCGGCCAGCCGTAGTTCTTGCCGGGCGCTGGAATGTTGATCTCATCCCCGCCACGCGGCCCATGCTCGTGGGTCCACAGCTTGCCGGTCCAGGGGTTCAGCGCCGCGCCTTGCTGGTTGCGATGGCCGAACGACCAGATTTCCGGGCGCACGTTGTCGCGCCCTACGAACGGGTTGTCCTTGGGCACTTCTCCGTCGGGCAGAATGCGCACGACCTTGCCCTGCAACTTGTCCAGGTCCTGCGAGGTGGGCCGCTGGTTGTTCTCGCCCAAGGCGATGAACAGGTAGCCGTCGCGGTCGAATACCAGCCTCGAGCCGAAATGGTTGCCATCGGACAGCTTCGGCATCTGGCGGAAAATCACGTTGAAGTTCTCAAGCCGCGCCAGGTCCTGGGACAACTGTCCGCGACCGACTGCGGTGCCGGCCTTGCCGTCGCTGCCTTCCTCGGCGAACGACAGATAGACCGTACGGTCCTTGGCAAACTCCGGCGACAGCACGACATCCAGCAAACCACCCTGCCCCTTGGCCCATACCTTGGGCACGCCCGACAGCGGCGGCCCGACCTTGCCGTCGGCAGTGACCACCCGCAGGTTGCCGGCACGTTCGGTCACCAGCATGTCCTTGCCTCCCGGCAGGAAGGCCAGTGCCCAGGGGTTGCGCAGGCCATCGGCGATGGTGCTGACGGTCAATTGACCTTCTTCGCTGGGCAGCTGCTGCTCTTGCGCGGCCTGCGCCAACAACGGGAACAGCGCGGCGGCGGCCAGGGTGGTCAACCAGGTACGTGAGGTCATTCGGGCTTCCTTCCAAAGGGCTCAAGGCGCGCGTTGCGAGTCGCGCGGTGGGCGGATGGGTTCCAGGTCAGGCGTCTGTTGTTGGCGGCGCAGGTTCTCACCATTGCCGATACCACGGTTTTCCAGGGTGGGCGGGCGTGGATTCGGCTGGGTGGACGGGCCACGCACCGCTGGCGTAGCCGGAACACTGCCCTGGCGGCTGTTGGGGTTGGCGCGCTGGATGGGGCTGTTGTAGGGGTTGTTGTTGCTTGCGGCGAGCAACAACTGGGATGGCGCCGCCTGCACAGACAGGCAAGGCAGCAGGCCGAGGGCCAAAATTGGCAGAATCGGTTTCATCGCTATCTCCGGTACGAAAAGTCGCGCCCAAGCGTTGGATAGCCTAAGGCGCGACAGGTTCGCGGAAAAAGCCCGAAAGCCGCTGGAGTTGATTCCTCATGTTACGGCAACCCTCGCACCGGGGGCCGGGTGCGTTAAGTCGTCTTGTCCACCTTGTGGCGCGCTGCGTACAGGCACAGCATCTCCATCGCCAGGGTCGCTCCTGCCAAGGCGGTGATGTCGGCATGGTCATAGGCCGGCGCAACCTCCACCAGGTCCATGCCCACCAGGTTGATGCCGCGCAAGCCACCGAGGATCTCCAACGCCTGCACGGTGCTCAGGCCACCGCACACCGGGGTGCCAGTGCCGGGCGCGTAGGCCGGGTCCAGGCAATCGATGTCGAAGGTCAGGTACACCGGACGCTCGCCCACGCGCTGGCGGATCGCCGTGATCACCGCCTCGCTACCCTGCCGGTGCACCTGGCGGGCATCGATGATGGCAAAGCCCTGGCTGTCGTCATTGGTGGTGCGCAGGCCGATCTGCACGGAGCTGGAGGGGTCCACCAGGCCCTCGCGAGCGGCATGCCAGAACATGGTGCCGTGGTCGATGCGCTTGCCCTCCTCGTCTGGCCAGGTGTCGCTGTGTGCGTCGAAGTGAATCAACGCAAGCGGCCCGTGACGCCGAGCATGGGCCTTGAGCAGCGGGTAGCTGATGAAATGGTCACCGCCCAGGGTGAGCATCGCGCAGCCGGCCTCGAGAATACGCGTGGCGTGGGCTTCGATGCTGCCGGGTACCGACTCGGGCGTGCCGCTGTCGAAGGCGCAATCGCCATGGTCGATCACCGCCAGATAGTCGAATGGGTCAAAGCTCCAGGGCCAATGACGCGCCCAGGCCTGCTGCACGGAGGCAGCGCGGATCGCCCGCGGGCCGAAGCGCGCACCGGGACGGTTGCTGGTGGCGGTATCGAACGGCACGCCGCTGACCACTACGTCCACACCGCGCAGGTCACGGCTGTAGCGGCGTCGCGAGAAACTGGTGATGCCGGCGTAGGTGCTTTCCGCAGCGGTGCCGTAGAGGCTGTCGCGGGTCATGGCCTGGTCGTTGTTCAGAGCTTGTTCCACGGTGCTGCTCCTGGTTCTGCAAAAGGGTCACTGACGGCTGCGGAAGGCGGTCCACAGGCGGTTGCGCTGACGCAGGTCGGACAGCGCCATGCTGCGGTCGGCGTACAGGCGCTCGCGCACCTCGCTCGGCGGGTAGATGTCCGGGTCGTTGCGCACACTGTCGTCCACCAGTGCCGTGGCGGCCTGGTTGGCGTTGGCGAAGAACAGCGTATTGGTAAGCTCGGCCACCGACTCGGGACGCAGCATGAAGGTGATGAAGGCCCGCGCCGCCTCAGGGTTCGGCGCACCTTTGGGAATGACCAGGTTGTCCTGCCAGACCAACGTGCCCTCACGCGGAATGCGGTAGATCAGCTCGAATGGTTTGCCGGCAGCGCGGGCTTGGTCGGCAGCCATGGCGGCATCGCCGTTGTAGGTCAGGGCCAGGCACACGCTGCCATTGGCCAGGTCGTTGATCTGCCGCCCGTTGGCGACGTAGCTGATCGAAGGCTGCAACCCTCGCAGCAACGCCTGGGCCGCGTCGAGGTCGGCCTTTTGCTGGCTGTAGGGGTCCTTGCCCAGGTAGTGCAGGGCAAGGCCGATGACCTCCTGGGGCGAATCGGGCATGGCGATGCCGCAATCCTTGAGGCGGCTGGCGTACTCGGGCTTGAACAACAAGTCGAGACTGTCCAACGGCACGTCGCCCAAGCGCTGGCGCACTGCCTCCACATTAACCCCAAGGCCCAGGGTGCCCCAGGTGTAGGGCACTGCGTAGCGGTTGCCCGGGTCGGTCTCGGCGAGCTTGGCCAGCAAGTCCTTGTCGAGGTTGGCATAGCCGGGCATCGCTTGCGGGTTCAGCGGCTGCAGGGCATCGGCCTTGAGTGCCCTGGCCAACACGGTTGAGGATGGCACCACCACGTCGTAGCCACTGCGGCCGGTCAGCAGCTTGGTCTCCAGCACCTCGGTGGTGTCGAAGGTGTCATAACGCACCTTGTAGCCGGTTTCCTTCTCGAACCGCGCCAGGGTTTGCGGGGCGATGTAGTCGGCCCAGCTGTACAGGTTGACGACCTTTTCCTCGGCTTGCAGGGGCAGGGCCAGGACCAGGCTGAGCAGGCACAACGATCGACGCATGACGGGGACCTCGGCGAATGGGGGATGCCGCAAGCATGCCAGGCGGGTTACATTGCAAAAATGGCAACTGTATAAAGCTGACATTCACCGGGAGCAATGTGATGCTTGGACAACTCCACGACCCGGACCTGCACCTGCTGCGGCTGTTCGTCACTGTAGTCGAGGCCGGCGGCTTCAGTGCCGCCCAGGGCGTGCTAGGGCTTAGCCAACCCAGCATCAGTCAGCAGATGGCCCGGCTGGAAACGCGCCTTGGCTATCGCTTGTGCAGCCGGGGCAAGCGCGGCTTTGCCCTCACCGAGAAAGGCGAATTGTTGCTCAAGGCGGCACGCGGGCTGTTGTTGCAGATCGAGCAGTTTCGCCAGCAGGCCAATGGGGTGGCCGGACGCCTGCTGGGAAGGGTGCGCATCGGCATGGCGGAGAACCAGGACAGCGGCGTGACGCTGAGCTTGTCCGAAGCCATCGCCCGCTTTCGCCAGCGTGACCAGGCGGTACAGCTGGAGCTCACCTGCGCGCCACCGGCAGAGCTGGAGCGTCTGCTGCTGGAGCAGCGCCTGGACCTGGCGATCAGCTATTTCTCCGGGAATCAGGCGGCGTTCGATTACCAGGTACTGTTCGAGGAACGCCAACGCTTGTTTTGCGGATTGCATCACCCACTGTTCAAAGTGTCGGACATCACTCGCGAACAGTTGCTGGAAGCCGACCAGGTACGCCACCCCTATCGGTTCCTAAAGCACGGGGAGCCGTTCCAGAGCCGCCGCAGCTCGGCACAGGCTGAACAGATCGACAGCGCCTTGACCTTCATCCTGTCGGGGCAGCATATCGGCTATCTGCCTTGCCACTGCGCCTCCACCTGGGAAGCGCAAGGACTGCTAAGAGCGCTGGACCCCACGCTGGATTTCATGGTGCCCTTCACCCTGGCGCAGCACCGAGGCCAGGTACCGGGCGAGGCACAGCAGGCATTCGTGGATGACCTGCTGGCGCATTTCCTCGCGCCTGGCCAGCACTGACAAGCGTGGATGCATTTGCCACACTCAAGGGCCGCTCGCTCACCAAGGCCCCCGATATGACTGCCCGCTACCTGCGCCTGTGCTCGATCCTGCTGTTGGCCACAGGCCTGAATGCCTGCGCCCTGTTGCAGCCACGCGACCCGCTGAACATCAGTGTGATCGGCATAGAGCCGCTGCCCGGACAGGAACTGGAGCTGCGCATGGCGGTGAAGATCCGCGTGCAGAACCCTAACGAAAGTGCCGTGGATTTCAACGGCATCGCCCTGAACCTGGAGGTGAACGACCAGCCGCTGGCCGCTGGCGTCAGCGACCAACGCGGACATATCGGCCGCTATGACGAGGAAGTGATCGTGGTGCCGGTGAGTATCACCGCCTTTGCCTTCCTGCGTCAGGCCTATGGCCTGAGTCGGCTGGAATCGCTGCAGGGGTTGCCCTACGTGCTGCGTGGCAAGTTGGCCGGCGGGCCGTTGGGGACAGTGCGCTTCACCGACAAGGGCACGCTCGACCTGCCCCAGGCAAGCGCTTCGGGCGGGTAATCGAGCGGGCCTTAGCGGTTGGCGCTGGCGGCGGCCATCATCTTGTTGACTTCGCTGCGGACCATGCTGGCGTATTCAGGTGGCGACATGGCGTCCAATTCGGCGCGCACCCACTCTGCCCACTTGCCCTTGCGCCGCGATTTCTCGGCGATCAACCGACCAGCCTCGCCCTTGGCCTTGCCCAGGTTGTTCTGCCAGAGCTCGAACAGGCGGGACTTCTCCCCTTCGATCTGCGCACGCTCGGCGAAGTCTCGGTTGGCCAAGTTGAAACTCATGGGGTCATTCCTGCCGCTGAAAAAAAGATTGCTATCTTACACTGTAGCGCCACGCCATCGGTACGCCGCTGCAACTTTCGCAGCACGTCGGCATCCACTGTACAAGTCAATCCACCTACGAGGACGTGTTCATGGCCAGGAAATCCGCCACGCTTGTCGACAGTGACCAAATCAAGGACCAAGTGTTCAGCGAGCTGCAAGCCTTGATCCAGGAATCAGAAAAACTGCTTGAGGACAGCGCTGCGTTGGTCGGCGAGGAAGCCGACACCTTGCGCGCGCAGCTTGGCCTGAAACTGCGCCAAGCGCGCCAGGCCACCGGCAAGCTCGGCGCCAAGGCGCAACCTGTGGTGCAGGCGACGGAGCAATATATCGGCGGGCACCCTTGGCAAACCATAGCACTGTCAGCAGGGCTGGGGCTGGTGGTTGGCCTGTTGCTGGGCCGCCGCCCGTAAACGGACGGCGTGGTCGATGGTTCAGGCCGCCTGGGCCATCGGTATGCCGCTGTGGAAACGCATTTCCATGTCGGGTGAGCAAATAAGTTCTGCCTCCACCTCACGCACCCTCTGCACCATCCGGGCGATATCCGCTGCGTCGCCATACTGGTGTGCCAGTTTCAGGTAACTCTGGAAGTGCCGCGCCTCACTGTTGAGCAAGCCGTGATAGAAGGCGCCGAGCTCTTCGTCCAGGTGCGGCACCAACGCAGCGAAACGCTCGCAACTGCGCGCCTCGATAAATGCCCCGACGACCAGGGTATCGACCAGCTTGACCGGCTCGTGGGCACGCACCACACGCCGCAGGCCCGAGGCATATCGCCCTGCGGAAACCGGTCGCAACGGCACGCCTCGACGCTTCATCAGGCGCAGCACTTGCTCGTGGTGAACCAACTCCTCACGGGCCAGGCGCGACATCATGTTGATCAGGTCGATATGGGTGTTGTACTTGGCAATCAGGCTGAGCGCGGTACTGGCAGCCTTGAACTCACAGTTTTTGTGATCGATCAGCAAGGTTTCCTGGTCGGCGAGTGCTGCTTCGATCCAGGCGTCAGGGGTGCGACAACCGAGGAAGGCGTCGACTTCGGGAATCAGGGACATAAACTCAAGGCTACACAGGGCAACGACAGGATCGCCGATTATACCGTCAGCGGTGCCGATCACCAGTGACTATGCTTGATGCACGTCAAGCGGCATCGCGCACGACGCCGACTATAGTCAGGCATTGGTCGTCATTTCCCAGGGAGTTCACGTTCATGCAAGCCGTCCGCAGTATCCTCGTCGTTCTCGACCCCGAGCACGCCCACAGCCGCGCCCTGACGCGAGCGAAACTGATCGCCGGGGTCACCGGCGCGCGCTTGCACCTGTTGATGTGCGACAAGAAACACGACCACAGCGCGTTGCTCTCTTTGCTGAGCAGCCAGCTGCATGACGACGGGTATGACAATGTCACCCACGAACAGACCTGGCACGACAGTTTGCATGAGTCGATCATCAAGGTGCAGCAGGCCGAAGGGTGCGAGTTGGTCATCAAGGAGCACCACCCCGACAGCCCTCTGCGCAAGGCCTTGCTTACCCCCAGCGACTGGAAGCTGCTACGCCAGTGCCCTTGTGCCGTGCTGATGGTCAAAAGCGAGCAGCCATGGACAGGCGGCGTGATTCTGGCGGCTGTGGATGTCGGCAACCAGGATGAACACCATCGTCGGCTGCATACCAGCATCATCGATCACGGTTACGCCATCGCCAGCCTGGCCAAGGGCGAGCTCCATGTGATCAGCGCACACCCCTCCCCCATGCTGTCTGCCAGCGACCCTACCTACCAGCTGAGCTCGACCATCGAGCAGCGGTATCGCGAGGCATGCAAAGCGTTCCAGGCAGAGTTCGATATTGCCGATGAGCGCCTGCATATCGCAGAAGGGCCAGCGGATGTGCTGATTCCCTACACCGAGAAGCAGTGCAACGCGGCAGTGACCATCGTTGGCACTGTGGCGCGCACAGGCATTTCCGGTGCGTTGATCGGCAACACCGCAGAGGTGGTTCTGGACTCACTGGAAGGCGACGTGCTGGTACTCAAGAGCGAGGAAGCAGCAGCGCACTTGGTCGAGCTGGCACGGAGATAAACGCTTACGCGC